>JALZDI010000077.1 GCA_030862655.1 Actinomycetota bacterium
GGCGGAGGCGGCGACACCGACGGTGGCGGCGGTGGCGGTGACGACACCGGCGGCGGAGGCGGCGGAGGCGCCGGCGGCGGCCGTCCCGACAACCCCGGCGGCGGGGGCGGTGGCGGCTGACCTTCGCGCCGAGACTGCGCGAGTGCCCCACCCCAACGCGGTCGAGACTGCGTGAAGCTCCCGCTCAGCCGGCGAGCTGGCGCTTGACCTCGGCCGCGACCGTGGCCCCGTCGGCGCGGCCCTTCAGCTGCGGCTGCACCACGCCCATCACCTTGCCCATGGCCTTCATGCCCTGCCCGGCCGAGCCGGTCGACTCAACCGCGTCGGACACGATCGCGCGGATCTCCTCGGCCGAGAGCTGGGCCGGCAGGTACTCGGTGACGACCTCTGCCTCGGCGCGCTCCTTGTCGGCGAGCTCGACACGTCCCGCGTCGTCGTACGCGCTGGCCGCCTCACGGCGTTTCTTGACCTCGGTCGCCAGGACGTCGACGACCTGTCCGTCGTCGAGCTGACGCGACTCCTTGCCTGCGACCTCGGCGTTGGTGATCGCGGTGAGCACCATCCGCAGCGTCGAGGAGCGCAGCGTGTCCCGCGCCTTGATGGCGGTGGTGAGGTCGGCACGCAGACGTTCCTTGAGTTCAGCCATGTGCACAGTGTGGCAGCCTGGGGCGGTGCAACCATGGGTCAGGACCGGGTCGGTGTTCGCGGCCGCAGGCGTGGCTGGACTCGCCTACGCCGGCGGCTACGAGGTGCGCGCGTTCACGCTGCGCCGGGTCCACGCACGCGTGCTTCCGGCGGGCCGCCGGCCGCTGAAGGTGCTGCACGTCTCCGACCTGCACATGACCCCTCGACAGGACAGGAAGCGCCGGTGGGTCCGCGGGCTCGACGCCCTCGAGCCCGACCTGGTGATCAACACCGGCGACAACCTGGCGCACCGTGAGGCCGGCGACACGGTGCTCGACGCCCTGGGCCCCTTGCTCGACCGGCCCGGCGTGTTCGTGTTCGGCTCCAACGACTACTACGCGCCGATCCTGAAGAACCCCGGTCGCTACCTGCTGCCCGCGGGGCAGGACAAGACCCGCAAGGGCAGGCCACTGCCCTGGCCGCAGCTGCGCGACGCGTTCCTGGCCCGCGGATGGCTCGACCTGAGCAACCGGCGCACCCAGCTCTCGCTCGGCGGGCTCACGCTGGCGTTCGCCGGCGTCGACGACCCCCACCTGAAGTACGACGACCTCGACGCCGTTGCCGGTCCCGCCGACGCCGGTGCCGACCTGCGCGTCGGTGTGACGCACGCGCCGTACCTGCGGGTGCTCGACGCCTTCACCCGCGACGGCTACGAGATCGTGCTCGCGGGCCACACCCACGGCGGGCAGGTCTGCCTGCCCGGGTACGGCGCGCTGGTCACCAACTGCGACCTCGACACCGGCCGGGTGAAGGGCCTGCACCAGCACACGTCCGACGGCCGCGTCGCACACGTGCATGTCTCGGCGGGGCTGGGCACCTCGCCCTTCGCGCCGGTGCGCTTCTGCTGCCGGCCGGAGGCCACGCTGCTGACGCTGCTACCGGTTTCTTGATGGCGCCGGCCCTCAGGTAGACTCGCCGCGCTTTCGGGCTGTGGCGCAGTTTGGTAGCGCGCGTCGTTCGGGACGACGAGGCCGCAGGTTCAAATCCTGTCAGCCCGACCATGGTTCGCCTCGCCCAGTGGGGCACACTGGGCGCCATGGCCGCCGATGACTCCACCGACGAGCAGACCTCCGGCCGCGGACAGCCGGGGGGCGGGCGCGCCGTGGACCGACGCGTGGTCGGCCGGCGCAGCCCCCGCATTCCCGCGCCGCTCGCCGCGGCCGCCGTAGGGGTGCTGGTCGCCGTACTCGCGCGGGTGCTGATCCTGGCCGGCGAGGTCGGCTGCGAGGCGCTGCGCGGCACATCCTCGTGCGGCGGCGCAGGCGGCTTCATGCTGATGCTGATCGCCGTGCTGATGCTCTACGCCGGCACGCGCCTGCTGCGCACGCTCGTCGTGCCCGATCCGGGCGTCACCAGCGCGCTCGGCCTTGCCCTGCTGGGCATCGCGATGCTGACCGTGCTGCTGGACAGCATCTTCTCGCCGTGGATGTGGGTCGTGCTGCCGCTGGTGGCCGCCGCCCTGTACGCCTTCGCCGCGTGGGCGGCCGCGACGCTGTCGGAGATGGGCAGCAGCTGAGGCAGCGGCGCCTCCCCCGGTCGCCTGCGTCCCACGGCCGGACCGGCACCCGTTGCGCCGTCGCTACGCCGCGAAATCGTCGCTGCGCCTCCACACCGGACGCCACTTCGTGACCTGGCGCCGCCGGGCGACCGCGCCATACTCTGCGTCGAGACGTCAGGAGGCGGTGAGCTCCTGGGCGACCAGCTCGGCGATCTGCGCGGTGTTCAGCGCCGCGCCCTTGCGCAGGTTGTCGCCGCAGACGAAAAGCTCCAGCGTGTTCGGGAAGTCCAGCGCCTGCCGGACCCGGCCCACGAACGTCGGGTCGGAGCCCACGACGTCGGCCGGCGTGGGGAACTCGCCGTTCTCCGGGTCGTCGATCACGACCACGCTCGGCGCCTCGACCAGCGCCTGCTGCGCGTCGGCGACCGAGACCTCGCGCTCGAAGGTCGCGTGCACGGCCAGCGAGTGCGTGGTGACCACGGGGACGCGCACGCAGGTCGCGGACACCTTCAGGTCGGGGATGCCCAGGATCTTGCGCGACTCGTTGCGGACCTTGAGCTCCTCGCTGCTCCAGCCGTCGTCCTTGACCGAGCCGGCCCACGGCACGACGTTGAGTGCCAGCGGGGCACCGAACGGCGACTCGTCGCCGAGCTTGTCGGCGACGGCACGCCGCACGTCACCGGCGGTGGTGCCGAGCGAGCGGTTGCCGCCCACGATCTCGAGCTCGTCGTGCAGACGGTCGACGCCAGGCTGCCCGGCGCCGGACGCCGCCTGGTAGGACGCCACGACCAGCTCCCGCAGGCCCCAGCCCCGGTGCAGCGTGCCGAGCGCGTCCATCATCGTCAGCGTCGTGCAGTTGGGGTTGGCGATGATGCCCTTGGGGCGGTTGCGGACCTGCGCCGGGTTGACCTCGGGTACGACGAGCGGCACGTCGGGGTCCATCCGGAACGCGCCGGAGTTGTCGACCGACACCGCGCCCTTGGCCGCGGCGATCGGCGCCCACTGCGCCGAGACCTCGTCGGGCACGTCGAACATCGCGACGTCGACGCCCTCGAAGGCCTCCTCCGAGAGCGCGACGACCTCGACGTCCTCGCCGCGCACCCGCAGCTTCCTGCCGGCCGACCGCGGCGAGGCGATCAGCCGGATCTCGCCCCAGACGTCCTCGCGCTGGGACAGGATCTCCAGCATCACGGTGCCGACCGCGCCGGTGGCGCCGACGAGGGCGAGGGTGGGCTTGCGGTTCTGGTCGGGGCTCATCGGCCGGTACCTCCGTAGACGACGGCTTCGACCTCGTCGCTCTCGAGGTCGAACGCGGCGTGCGCGGCTGCGACGGCCGCGTCGATCTGGTCCTCGTCGACGATGACCGAGATGCGGATCTCGGACGTCGAGATCATCTCGATGTTGACCCCGGCGGCGGCGAGCGCGGCGAAGAACTTCGCGGTCACGCCGGGGTGCGAACGCATGCCGGCTCCGACGAGCGACACCTTGCCGATGCGGTCGTCGTACAGCAGCTGCTCGTAGCCGACCTCGTCCTTGAGCCGGGCGAGGGCGGTCATCGCGACCTGGCCGTCGGTGCGCGGCAGCGTGAACGAGATGTCGGTGCGGTTGGTGGCCGCCGCGGAGATGTTCTGCACGATCATGTCGATGTTGATGCCGGAGTCGGCCAGCGCCTCGAAGATGTGCGCGGCCTCACCGACCTTGTCGGGCACGCCGACGACGGTGATCTTCGCCTCGCTGCGGTCGTGGGCGACTCCGGAAATGATCGCCTGTTCCATCTCGTCTACTCCCTTGGTGTCGACCCACGTGCCCGGCTTCTGGGAGAAGGAGGAGCGCACGTGGATGGGGATGTTGTAACGACGGGCGTATTCGACGCAGCGCAGGTGCAGGACCTTGGTGCCACAGGCGGCCATCTCCAACATCTCCTCGTAGGAGACGCGGGGAAGGCGGCGGGCGGCGGGCACGATGCGCGGGTCGGCGGTGAACACTCCGTCGACGTCGGTGTAGATCTCGCACACGTCCGCGCTCAGCGCGGCGGCGAGCGCCACCGCGGTCGTGTCGGAGCCCCCACGCCCGAGCGTGGTGATGTTCTTGGTGTCCTGTGAGACGCCCTGGAAGCCCGCGACGATCGCGATGTGTCCGCCGTCGACCGAGGTCTGGATGCGACCCGGCGTGACGTCGATGATCTTGGCCTTGCCGTGCGACTCGTCGGTGATGACGCCGGCTTGGCTGCCGGTGAACGACTCGGCCTCGTGGCCGAGGTTGGCGATCGCCATCGCCAGCACCGCCATCGAGATGCGCTCGCCGGCGGTCAGCAGCATGTCGAGCTCGCGCGCCGGCGGCAGGGGCGAGACCTGCTCGGCCAGGTCGATCAGCTCGTCGGTCGAGTCACCCATCGCGGAGACGACGACCACCACCTGGTTGCCGGCCTTCTTGGTGTCGACGATGCGTTGAGCGACGCGCTTGATGCCCTCTGCATCGGCCACCGAGGATCCGCCGTACTTCTGCACGACTATGCCCACGGATGCTCCTGCTCTCAGACTTGGTTTCGGCTGCTGCGCCGAGTGGCGCAGCGGTCAGTCTAACGGCAGCCCCTCCCGACGCGCCCGGGCCAGAAGTGGCACAGCACACAGCCGCGCCGGAGAGCTCGACATTTCGCACCGCCGACCCACCGGTAGGCCGCACGGTTGACCCACGGGTAGGAACCGGCGGTGCGACAAGGCGGGCTCAGCGGGTGACGACCGCCTCACCGGTGGCGTCGAGCCGGTCGTGCGCGACCACCGACTGCAGCGCGCGCAGCACCCCCGACGCCTCCGCGCCCCACGAGGACACGTAGCTGAACTGCCACCACCACAGCGCCTCGTCGGCGTGCCCGGCCCGGAAGTGCCTCAGCCCGTGCGCGACCGAGGAGGCGATGTCGGCCAGGTCGTCGGACAGCGTCGCGTGCAGCAGCTCGGGCGGCTCGCTGTAGGGGTCGAAGATCTCGGTGAACGCGTCGATGTCGGCCAGCAGCACCGACAGCCGGGCGCGCAGCTCGTCGAGGTCCTCGTCGGGCCCGGCGTCGGGCTCCCACGGCTCCTGCGGCACGAAGTCGCTGTGCACGCCGAGACGTCCACCGGCCAGCAGCAGCTGGGAGACCTCGAGCAGCAGCAGGGGTACGGCGCGGCCCGGGTCTTCACTGCGCGCGATCTCGCGCAGCGCGAGCAGGAAGCTCTCGATCTGGTCCGCGATGCCCTGCGCCAGGTCCTCCAGGTCGCTGGACAGCTCGTTGGGCACCGGGCGTGACGTGTCACTCATCGACCGATCGCCTCCCCTCAAAGGCGCGTCCCAGGGTGACCTCGTCGGCGTACTCCAGGTCACCGCCTACGGGCAGTCCACTAGCAAGCCGGGTGATGCGCAACCCCATGGGCCGCAGCAGCCGGGTGAGGTAGGTCGACGTGGCCTCGCCCTCGAGGTTGGGGTCGGTGGCCAGAATCACCTCGGTGACGGCGCCGTCGGACAGCCGCTGCACCAACTCCTTGATCCGCAGCTCGTCCGGGCCGATGCCCTCGATCGGGCTGATCGCCCCTCCCAGAACGTGGTAGCGGCCGCGGTACTCGCGGGTCCGCTCGATCGCGATGACATCCTTGGACTCCTCCACCACACACAGCACGTGCGAGTCCCGACGGGGGTCGCGGCAGATGCGGCACTGCTCGTCCTCGGCGACGTTGCCGCAGGTGACGCAGAAGCGGACCCTGTCCTTGACCTCCACCAGCACCTCGGCCAGCCGCCTGATGTCGGCGGGGTCCGCGCCGAGGACGTGGAACGCGATGCGCTGGGCGCTCTTGGGACCGACGCCCGGCAGCCTGCCCAGCTCGTCGATGAGGTCCTGGACGATGCCTTCGTACAACGCGTTACCGGCCCAGCGACAGTCCGCCGCCGCCCGGGAGGTCACCGCCGCCGGGCACGTCCCCGCCGAAGCCGCCGGTGAGCGGGCCGAGCTTATCCGCGGCCATCTCGTGCGCGGCGCCGGTCGCGTTGTGGACCGCGGCGACCACGAGGTCGGCCAGCGTCTCGGTATCGTCGGGGTCGCACGCCTCGGGCAAGATGTCGAGGCTGACCAGGTCGCCGGTGCCGGTCACCTTCGCGGTCACCAGCCCACCGCCGGCGGTGCCCTCGACCTGGGTGTCGGCCAGCTGCTGCTGCGCCTCCACGAGCTGCTGCTGCATCTGCTGCGCCTGCTCGAGCAGCTGGTTCATGTCAGGGGAGTCGCCTGAGAACACGGGGGTCTCCTTCGTCGGGATGTCGCGTCGAGCCTACGGCCTACTCGTGCGGGATCTCCTCGATCACCCGGGCGCCGAGCTCACGGGCCAGCAGCTCGTCGTGGCCGAGCCAGGCGTCGTCGGCGTCGGGGTCGTCGGGGTGGGCGTCGTGGTCGTCGGTCTCCGACTGCTGCCGCGTCGCAGGCTGTCCGCCCTGACGCGTGGGCCGGATCGCGTCTCGCGCCTCGTGCACGCTCTCGGGCGACGCCGGGCCGCTGCGGTCGCCGGGCGGCTGCTCCGGCGGGGGTGGCTGCTGCGGGCGTTCGGGTGGCGGCGCGGGCGGCGGGCCGGCACCGGTCCGCTGTCCGGCCGAGCCCCCACCGCTGGGGTCGACGATCGCCTCGACCCGCCAGTCGACGCCGAGGACGTCGATCAGCGCCTGGCGCAGGATCTCGTCGCTGCCGCTGCTGACGAACCGGTCGCGGGCGCCGGCGTTGGAGAGCCCGACGGTGAGGGTCTTGCCGTCGAATGCGGACACCTGGGCGTTCTGGCTCAGCATGATCCAGGTGAAGCGGCGCTGTTTCTTCACCGCCTCCAGGACGTCGGGCCACATCCGGCGCACCTCGACCACACCCATGCCGCCGGAACCGACGCCGCCGGGCGCGGGCTGTGCCTCGGCCGCGGGC
>JALZDI010000078.1 GCA_030862655.1 Actinomycetota bacterium
CGGAGTACAGCCCCCGCACGACGTGCGTGGCGTAGCCGGGCAGGTCACCGTCGCGGTTGATGTGCACGATCTTGGCGAGCTCGTCGTTGTCGATCACCGGGAACGGCAGCACGACCTGGCGGCACGCTGCCGGGCCGGGCTGGAGCAGGTTGCCCTCGGGCCCGATCGAGCCCCACAGCGACGTCACCAGCTCCTCGCGGATCGCGTCCAGCGGCGGGTTGGTGACCTGTGCGAACAGCTGGCTGAAGTAGTCGAACAGCAGCCGCGGCCGTGCCGACAGCGCCGCGATCGGAGTGTCGGTGCCCATCGAGCCGATCGGCTCCGCGGCGGTGCGCCCCATCGGGGACAGCAGCACGCGCAGCTCCTCCTCGGTGTAGCCGAAGACCTGCTGCCGGCGCGTCACCGAGGAGTGCGTGTGCACGATGTGCTCACGCTGCGGCAGGTCCTCGAGCCGCACCAGACCCGCGTGCAGCCACTCGTCGTACGGGTGCTCGGCGGCCAGCCCGGACTTGATCTCCTCGTCCTCGATGATGCGGTGCTCGTCGATGTCGACGAGGAACATCCGGCCCGGCTGCAGCCGGCCCTTGCGCACGATCCTGGCCGGGTCGATGTCGAGCACGCCGACCTCGGAGGCGAGGACGACCAGGTCGTCGTCGGTGACCCAGTAGCGGCTGGGCCGCAGGCCGTTGCGGTCGAGCACGGCGCCGATCTGGGAGCCGTCGGTGAACACCACGCAGGCGGGCCCGTCCCACGCCTCCATCATCATCGAGTGGAACTCGTAGAACGCCTTGTGCTGGTCGTCCATCTCCTCGTGGTTCTCCCACGCCTCCGGGATCATCATCAGCACGGAGTGCGGGAGCGAGCGGCCGCCCATGTGCAGCAGCTCGAGGACCTCGTCGAAGGTGGCCGAGTCGGAGGCCCCCTCGGTGCAGATCGGGTAGAGCCGCTCGAGGTCGCCGGGGATCACATCGCTGGCCAGCAATGCCTCACGGGCCCGCATCCAGTTGCGGTTGCCCTTGACGGTGTTGATCTCGCCGTTGTGCGCGATGAAGCGGAACGGGTGCGCCAGCGGCCAGCTCGGGAACGTGTTGGTGGAGAACCGCGAGTGGACCACGCCCATCGCCGACGTGAGCCGCTCGTCGGTCAGGTCGGGGAAGAAGGTGTCGAGCTGCTCGGTGGTGAGCATGCCCTTGTAGACGATGGTGCGCGACGACAGCGACGGGAAGTAGACCTCGGTCTCCTGCTCGGCGCGCTTGCGCAGGCAGAACGCCATCCGCTCCAGGGCCATGCCGACGACACGGCCGTTGGCGCTGGTGACGAACAGCTGGGAGAAGTGCGGCATCGTGCTGCGCGACGGCGACCCGAGCAGGTCGGGCTCGACCGGCACGTCGCGCCAGCCGATGACCTGCAGCCCCTCCTCGGCGGCGATCTCCTCGATGCGCGCCCGGGTCTTGTCGGCGTCCTCCTCGGTGCCCGGGATGAACGCCGTGCCCGCGGCGTAGGTGGCGGGGGACGGCAGCTCGAAGTCACAGACCTCGCGGAAGAACTGGTCCGGGACCTGCAGCAGGATGCCGGCGCCGTCCCCGGAGTTGGGCTCGGCTCCGTACGCGCCACGGTGCTCGAGGTTGCGCAGCGCGGTGAGCGCCTGCACGACGATCTCGTGGCTGGGCCGACCTGTCATCGTCGCCACGAACGCGACACCGCAGGCGTCGTGCTCCTGCGTGGGGTCGTACAGCCCTTGGGGCGGCGGGATTGCTCGCATGGGGCACCTCACCCGTCGTCACTATTCGGCCGGCACAACTGCCCAGGGACGACGTTGGCCCTGAATCATGGGTTGCCGAGCCTACACGATCTGCCACGCGGGAGGCAGGTGCGCAGGTCAGCCGAGACCGGCGCCCACGAGGCTCCCGAGCAGGTAGGTCACGGCCGCCGCGGCGCCACCCAGCACCAACTGGCGCAGACCGGACCACCACCACGACCGAATGGTCACCTTAGCGACCATCGCACCGCACAGGAAAAGGGCTGTGAGGGTCATCACGACGGCCCACCACAGGCTCTGCATGCCCACCAGGTACGGCGCCAGCGGCACCGCAGCGCCGACCGTGAACGACAGGAACGACGACACCGCGGCCACCAGCGGCGAAGGCACGTGGCCGGGGTCGACGCCGAACTCCTCCATCGCGTGTACGGCCACCGCGTGGTCGAGGTCGCTGTGCACCTGCCGGGCCATCGACGCGGCCGTGTCCGGGTCGATGCCCTTCTGCACGTACATCGCAGCCAGCTCGGCGGCCTCGCCACCGGGGTTTGCCACGATCTCGCGGCGCTCCAGCGCGACCTGCGCCTGCGCGAACTCGGCCTGGCTGGCCACGCTGGTGTACTCCCCCGCCGCCATCGAGAGGGCGCCCGCGGCCAGCCCGGCGATACCGGCGAGGACGACGGCGTGGTTGTTCGCGCCGGTGGCGGCGGCCGTGGTCGCCCCCACCATGCCCGCGATCAGCGCGAAGTTGGAGACCAGCCCGTCCATCGCCCCGAACACCGCCGGCCGCAGCCAGCCGCTGTTGACGTCGGCGTGCTCGTGCCCGACCGGAGGGATGCCCTCGACCGCGTCACCGGCGTGCAGACCAGGACCGCTCACACCACGCAGATTAGCCCTCTGACCTGCGGTTTTCACCGAAGGGAAGGCTCACCGAACCTCGCGCGGAGCCCGCCCCGGGAACGGCTCAGCGGCGACGCAGGCGCCAGCGACGGCGCGGCCTGCCGTCGGGCGCCGGACGATCCTGCGTGCCCTCACCCGCACGATCGTCCGTTGTCCGGGAGGCGGCCGTCGCCGGTGCCGGCTCGGGCTCCGCGTCGAACGTCGGGTCGGCCTCCTCCTCGGCCGCGGCCCCCTCGTCGGTGGCCACCTCGTCCGCGTCTGCGGGCGCCGTCTCGACCTCCAGGCGGGCCGTCTCGACCTCCAGGCGGGCCGTCTCGACCTCCAGGCGGGCCGGCTCGACGTCGACCTCGCGGCCCGGACGCCTGCGCGCCGACCAGATGAAGAACCCCAGCGCGGCGAGGAACACCAGGACCGAGGTCCACACGTTCAGCCGCAGCCCGAGGATGTGGTTGGCCTCGTCGATGCGGAGGTACTCGATCCAGCCGCGGCCGGCGGTGTAGGCCATCACGTACAACGCGAGCGCGCGGCCGTGCCCGAGCCGGAACTTGCGGTCGACCCAGATCACCAGGCCGGCGACGCCGAAGTCCCACAGTGCCTCGTAGAGGAACGTGGGATGGAACGTCTCGGCGATCTCGTAGCCGTCGGGGCGGTACTGCGGGTCGATCTCCAGCGCCCACGGCAGCGTCGTGGGGCGGCCGAAGAGCTCCTGGTTGAACCAGTTGCCGAACCGACCGATGCCCTGCGCCACGGCCAGTGCGGGCGCGAGCGCGTCGGCGAGGGCGAGGAACCTCACCCCGCGGCGGCGGCAGGCGAGGTAGGCGCCGAGCGCGCCGAGCGAGATCGCGCCCCAGATGCCGAGGCCCCCCTGCCAGATGTACAGGGCCTCGACGGGGTTGCAGGTCGAGCAGAAGTACAGCTGGTAGTCGGACAGCACGTGGTAGACCCGCGCCCCCACCAGCCCGAACGGCACCGCCCACACGGCGACGTCGGCCACCGTGCCGGGCTGCCCGCCCCGGGCGACCCAGCGCCTGTTGCCCAGCCATACCGCGACCAGGACGCCGACGATGATGCAGATCGCGTAGGCGCGCAGCTCGAAGAAACCGAGCTGCCAGGTGCCCTGGCCAGGGCTGGGGATCGAGGCGAGCGTCATTCTGACGAACTTACCTCGGCAGCTTGACGAGCGTGTGGATGTCGACCAGGAGGTCCTCGACGGGCGTGCCCTGGGTCCACACCACGCGTGCGGTGTCGTCGGCGGCGAAGCCGATCACCTGGCTGCTGTGCCCGACCTCGTAGCCGCCGCTGGGCAGCCGGTTCATGCCCTCGATCGCCACCCCCAGCGGCCTGGCGACCTCCTTGATCGTGCCCATCGGCGCGGTGAGGCCCTCGAAGGCGGGGTGGAAACGCGCGAGGTACTCGTCGATCACCGCGGGCTTGTCGCGCGCGGGGTCGGTGGTGATGAACAGCATCTGCACGTTCTGGGCGACCTCGGGGTCGAGCCGAGTGAACGCGGAGGCGATGTCGGCGAGCACCATGTTGCACACGTCGGGGCAGTTGGTGTAGCCGAAGAAGACCAGGGTGACCGGCTTGGTGGTGTCCTGCACCAGGTCGAACGACGACCCGGACGTGTCGGTCAGGGTGAGGTGGGGCATCCGGTACGGCTGGGTGAGCCCGGCGCCGCGGAAACCGTCGCCGTCGGCCTGCTGCCGGTTCACCGCCGCACCGGCCACCGGCGCCTCGGCCGTGCCGCCGCCGCAGCCGGCGAGCAGCAGCGCCAGCAGCGTGAGCAGCGCTGGGACCGTGGAGACCTTCGGAACCTTGCGTGTCGAGACCACGACCCTCCAACCCTCAGGTGCCCCGCGGAGTTCCCGATGTCGCCTGTCGCACACCGCGCGCCAGGTCCTGCGCCAGCGCGTGTACGGCGGACCCGCCGGCCGTGCTGTCGAGGCCGGCGTCGAGCAGGCAGCGCACGAAGGCCGACCCGACGATCACGCCGTCGGCGAAGCCGGCGACCTCGGCCGCCTGGGCGCCGTCGGAGACGCCGAGGCCCACGCCGACGGGCAGCGCCGTGGCGCGCTTGACCCGCGACACCAGCGCGGGGGCGCGGTTGCTGGTCCGTGCGCGGGCGCCGGTCACGCCCATCACCGACGTGGCGTAGACGAACCCCCGGCAGGCCTGCGTGGTCATCGCGATCCGCTCGTCGGTGGACGAGGGTGACACCAGGAAGATCCGGTCCAGGCCGTGGTCGTCGGACGCGGTCAGCCACGGCGCGGCCTCGTCCGGGACCAGGTCGGGGGTGATCAGCCCGCAGCCGCCCGCCGCGGCCAGGTCCCGGGCGAAGGCGTCGACGCCGTAGCGCTCGACCGGGTTCCAGTAGGTCATCACCACGGTCGGCACCAGCCCCGCGACCGCCTCGACCGTGCCCAGCACGTCGCGGGTGCGGATCCCTCCGGCGAGCGCCTGCTGCGCGGCGGTCTGGATCGTCGGGCCGTCCATCACCGGGTCGCTGTAGGGCAGCCCGATCTCGACGAGGTCGACTCCCCCGTCGACCATGGCGCGCACCGCGCCGACGCAGCCGTCGTAGGTCGGGAAGCCCGCCGGCAGGTAGCCGACCAGCACGCTGCGACCCTCGGCGCGCGAGGCGGCGAACACCTCGTCGACCGCCGTCACGCGGGGTCCTCGCGGAAACGTGGAGGGCACAGGAGCGCTTTCGTGGGGTGCATCACGCGTCCACCTCGGGGCTGCCCTGCTCGTCGACGAAGCCGAGCCACTTCGCCGCGGTGTCCATGTCCTTGTCGCCGCGGCCGGACAGGCACACCAGGATGGTGGCCCCTGGCCCGAGCTCGCGGGCGACCTCGAGCGCGCCGGCGACGGCGTGCGCGGACTCGATCGCGGGGATGATCCCCTCGGTGCGCGCCAGCACCGCGAACGCCTCCATCGCGTCGGCGTCGGACACCGGCCGGTACGACGCGCGCCCGGTGTGCGCCAGGTGAGCGTGCTCGGGGCCCACCCCGGGGTAGTCCAGGCCGGCGGAGATCGAGTGCGACTCGACCGTCTGGCCGTCCTCGTCCTGCAGCAGGTAGGAGCGTGCGCCGTGCAGCACGCCCACCTCCCCGGCGCTGATCGTGGCCGCGTGCCGGCCGGTGTCGAGGCCCTCGCCGCCGGCCTCGAAGCCGTAGAGCCGGACCGCCTCGTCGGGCACGAACGCGCTGAACATGCCGATCGCGTTGGACCCGCCACCCACGCACGCGCAGACCGCGTCCGGCAGGGCGCCGTACTGCTCCAGCGACTGAGCCCGCGCCTCGTCACCGATGCCGCGGCAGAAGTCGCGCACCATCGCCGGGAACGGGTGCGCTCCGGCCGCGGTGCCCAGCAGGTAGTGGGTGTGGTCGACGCTGGCGACCCAGTCGCGCAGCGCCTCGTTGATCGCGTCCTTGAGGGTGCGGCTGCCGGTCTTGACCGGGACCACCTCGGCGCCGAGCAGCCGCATCCGGGCGACGTTGAGCGCCTGCCGCTCGGTGTCGACCTCGCCCATGTAGACCACGCAGTCGAGGTCGAGGTAGGCGCAGGCGGTGGCGGTCGCCACCCCATGCTGGCCGGCGCCGGTCTCGGCGATCACCCGGGTCTTTCCCATCCGCTTGGTCAGCAGCGCCTGCCCCAGCACGTTGCGCACCTTGTGCGCGCCGGTGTGGTTGAGGTCCTCGCGCTTGAGCAGGATCCGCGCCCCCGCCCTCTCGGACAGCCGGGTCGCGTCGTAGAGCAGGCTGGGCGTGCCGGCGTACTCGCGCAGCATCCGCTCCAGCTCACCGGTGAACGACGGGTCGGCCATCGCTTCGCGCCAGGCCTGCTCCAGCTCGTCGAGCGGGGCGATCAGCGCCTCGGGCATGAACCGGCCGCCGAAGCGGCCCCAGTGACCGGCGGCGTCGGGGCCGGTGTGCGTCTCGTGCATGGACGTCATCGTGCGGCCGTCCCCTCCCTGCCGGCCGCGACCATCGCCGCGACCGCGTCGTGCGGGTTGCCACCGGTCACCAGCGCCTCCCCCACCAGGACCGCATGGGCCCCGGCGGCGCCGTAGCGGCGCACGTCGTCCGGCCCGCGGATGCCTGACTCGGCCACCGCGACCACACCCTCGGGCAGGTGCGGCGCGAGCCTCACGAAGGTGTCCGGCTGCACGTCGAGGGTGCGGAGGTTGCGGGCGTTCACGCCGACCAGGGTCGCACCCGCGGCAACCGCCCGGTCCAGCTCGTCCTCGTCGTGCACCTCCACCAGCGGGGTGAGCCCGGCCTCGACCGCCACCTCGAGCAGCACGTGCAGCTCGGGCTGGGTGAGCGCGGCCACGATCAGCAGCGCGAGGTCCGCGCCGGCGGCCCGGGCCTCCCACAGCTGGTACGACGTGACGATGAAGTCCTTGCGCAGCACCGGGGCGT
>JALZDI010000381.1 GCA_030862655.1 Actinomycetota bacterium
GACGTGGCCGGCCCGGTGGGTTCGCACCCGGCGGTCCTCCTCCCGGCGGCGGTCGCCCCGGACCGGGTGGTCGTGGTGGCCGCGGCTCCACCCAGGGCGCCTTCGGGCGTCCGGGCGGTCCGTCACGCCGTGGCCGCAAGAGCAAGCGGCAGCGCCGCCAGGAGTTCGACAACATGCAGGCGCCGTCGATCGGCGGCGTGCGTGTTCGCAAGGGCGACGGCGAGACCGTCCGGCTGCCGCGCGGCGCGTCGCTGACCGACTTCGCCGAGAAGATCAACGTCGAGCCCGCGTCGCTGGTGCAGCTGCTGTTCCACCTCGGCGAGATGGTCACCGCGACCGAGTCGGTCAACGAGGAGACGCTGAACCTGCTCGGCACGGAGCTCAACTACGACGTGGAGATCGTCTCGCCGGAGGACGAGGACCGCGAGCTGCTGGAGTCGTTCGACCTCGAGTTCGGCGCCGACGAGGGCGGCGACGCCGACATGCTGCCGCGTCCGCCGGTCGTGACCGTGATGGGTCACGTCGACCACGGCAAGACCAAGCTGCTCGACGCCGTCCGCAGTGCCAACGTGGTCTCCAAGGAGGCCGGGGGCATCACCCAGCACATCGGCGCCTACCAGGTGGCGACCGAGGTCGACGGTGAGGAGCGGGCGATCACGTTCATCGACACCCCGGGCCACGAGGCGTTCACCGCCATGCGTGCCCGTGGTGCGCAGGCGACCGACATCGTGATCCTGGTCGTCGCCGCCGACGACGGCGTGATGCCGCAGACGGTCGAGGCGCTCAACCACGCCAAGGCCGCCGACGTGCCGATCGTGGTCGCGGTCAACAAGATGGACGTCCCGGCCGCCGACCCGGCGAAGGTGCGCGGCCAGCTCACCGAGTACGGCCTGGTGCCGGAGGAGTACGGCGGCGAGACCATGTTCGTCGACGTCTCCGCCAAGGCGGGCCAGAACATCGAGGCGCTGCTCGAGGCGACCGTGCTGACCGCCGACGCGGCGCTGGACCTGCGGGCCAACCCCGACATGCCGGCGCAGGGCCTGGCGATCGAGGCGCACCTCGACAAGGGCCGCGGCCCGGTGGCCACCGTGCTGGTGCAGCGCGGCACCCTGCGGGTCGGCGACTCGGTGGTCGCCGGCCCGGCCTACGGCCGCGTCCGCGCGATGCTCGACGAGAAGGGCGAGAGCGTCGACACGGCCACGCCGTCACGCCCGGTGCTGGTGCTCGGCCTGACCGCCGTCCCCGGCGCCGGCGACAACTTCCTCGTCGTCGACGACGACCGGATGGCCCGCCAGATCGCGGAGAAGCGCGAGGCCCGTGCCCGGGCCGCGGCCAACGCCAAGCGTCGCGCCCGCCGTACCCTCGAGGACTTCATGGCGAGCATGGAGAAGGGCGAGGCCCAGGAGCTCCTGCTCATCCTCAAGGGCGACGTCTCCGGCTCCGTGGAGGCGCTCGAGGACGCGCTCATGCAGATCGAGGTCGGCGAGGAGGTCGGCCTGCGGGTGATCGACCGCGGCGTCGGCGCGATCAACGAGAACGACGTCAACCTCGCCATCGCGTCCGACGCGGTGATCATCGGGTTCAACGTGCGGCCTGCCGGCAAGGCCGGCGACCTCGCCGACCGCGAGGCCGTCGACATCCGCTACTACTCGGTGATCTACCAGGCCATCGAGGAGATCGAGGCCGCGCTGAAGGGCATGCTCAAGCCGGTCTACGAGGAGGTGCAGCTCGGCACCGCCGAGATCCGCGAGATCTTCCGGTCCTCCAAGGTCGGCAACATCGCGGGCTGCATGGTCACCGGGGGCACGATGCGCCGCAACGCCAAGGCGCGGCTGCTGCGCGACGGCACGGTGGTGGCCGACAACCTCGACATGGCGTCGTTGCGCCGCGAGAAGGACGACGTCACCGAGGTCCGTGAGGGCTTCGAGTGCGGTCTGGTCCTGCGGAACTTCAACGACATCAAGATCGGCGACATCGTGGAGAACTTCGAGATGCGCGAGATCCCGCGCGGCTGAGGTTCTGCACCGGCGGACGCTCGCGTCGAGTGGCGCGTTGCGTAGGGACGAACCGGACTCCGGACCTACGGAACGCGCCACTCGTCGGCGCGGGGGCGCACGAGGCTTGAAGGGGCGATGCGGTGTTCGTGGGGATGGCGGCGTTCGAGCTGCTGCTGCACGACGCCTCGACGCTGAAGCAGAAGCGCAGCGTGGTGCGCCCCGTTGTGGCCGAGCTGCAGCGGCGTTTCGGTGTGGCGGTGTCCGAGACCGGGCACCACGACCTGTACCGGCGCGCCCAGATCGGCGTGGCGGTGGTCTCCGGCGCGCCGGGGCACTGCACCGAGGTGCTCGACGCCGTCGAGCGGTGGCTGGCCTCGCGCCCCGAGGCTGACCTGCTCAGCGCGCACCGCCAGCTGCGGTCGATCGACGACGAGTGAGGCCGGTGACGGCCCTGTGATGACGAGGAGACGACGATGAGCTCAGACCGGGTACGCCGGATCGCCGACCGGATCCAGGTGATCGTGGCCGAGATGCTCGAGCGGCGGATCAAGGACCCGCGACTGGGCTTCGTCACGGTCACCGACGTGCGGGTCAGCGGCGACACCCAGCACGCGACCGTCTTCTACACCGTCATGGGCAGCGACGACGACCGCACCGGCACCGGCGCCGCCCTGGAGAGCGCCAAGGGGCTGCTGCGCTCGG
>JALZDI010000079.1 GCA_030862655.1 Actinomycetota bacterium
CTACGACGCCGGGGTGCTCACCATCAACATCCCCATCGCCGACCGAGCCCGGCCGCGCAAGGTGGAGGTCACCTCTGGCGCGTCCAGCAAGCAGATCAGCAGCTAGTACGCCGGACGTGGGCGGGCTGGGACGGCTCGTGAACCGCCCCCGCCCGCCCTCCGGCTGCTTCGCGAGAGGCAGGTCGAGCGACAGCCTCGGAGGTGGGTATGTATCCCTCTGCTGACAGTCATCAGCTGTCGATTCTGTTGCGTGTCAGCAGCGGCCTGGACGTCGTGGGAGACGTGTCAGCCAAGGTCGACAGCCCGGCGGACCTGCTTGCCTGGACGACGGTGCTGCCCGAGTCCGACGTCTGGGCCTGGCGCACCCGCTCGGGGAGCCGCTATGTCCACGTCACCGCCGCGCACAACCGGCTTCCCGTCCACGGTCGGGTCACGGCCGTGCTGTCCGGCGACCAGCACCGATACTTCTGGGACGAGATGCTCCAGGCAGACGATCTCGCACCGGGGGACGAACGTCGGCTGGGCGTCAAGGACCTCGTGCGGGCCTGGGAGGCCATGCCCCTGGACCCGGCAACGTGAGCTACGCCTGCTCCGCGGAGGTCTGGCGTCGAGCGCACCCGCGGTCTTCCCCATGGGGGCCGCGAGCCAGACGAAAGCCGCCGTAGTCTCCGGCCGGGGTCAGCCGATCGGCGGAGTTTCCGATGCGTGATAGGCGGCTATGACCTGCTGGCACTACCGACCGTCGCGCTGCGTGATGACCGCTCCACCTCGAGGATGTCGTCGGCCAGAAAACAGAAGGTGCCGTTGGCGATGCCGTCCGGTCGTTGGCTGTCGGCGTTCTCGACGGTGATGTGCACCATCCCCCAGTCGAGTGTCGGCCGAACTCTCGTCACCAGCGCACCGTCGATGCAATGGCCGGTCTGGATCTGGTCGGCGCGCATCCTCATGGTCACCACCCCGTTTCTTCCCTCCCCCTCGGACCGAAGCGCTGTCCTCCCAGCGCCCCGAACTGAGGTCGGGGATAGCACAGAGTCCGGCCGCGGGTCAACGTCCCCGGCGGTCGATGGTCATCGCCGGCCACGTCCCAGACTGCCGGTGGCGGCTCGCTCTCGGGCCGGAGGAGATGGCAGGCAACGGACGATCCTGGGCGCCGAACACCCACAAAGGTCCGTTGCCCTCCCCTCGGGGACCGCCGCGCCGGGAGCGCCGCGGCCCGCCGCGTCATCCCGACGGATGGACCGCCAACATCCCCTGATGACGCTGCTCGGCCACGCTGGGCTCCCTGAGCACCACGCCCACTCCTCCCGCCTCGCCTGCACCCGAGACGGCAGAGCAGGGGTGTCAAGCGTCAACCGAGACGGTGTCAACGACCAGCCGAGACGCAGTCAGGTCACACCCCATCACGTTTCGTCCAGTGTCAGGCGAGACAGCAGGCGGCTTGTAGGCCCCGTGGGACTCGAACCCACAACCCGCGGATTAAAAGTCCGCTGCTCTGCCAATTGAGCTAGAGGCCCAGGGTCGTCCCGACCCTAGACCACTATCCCGCATGGTCGGGCTGGGTCAGCACGCGAACGGCCGAGGCGTCGACCTATGACGCACACCCCGTCGGCGCACGTCGGGGCGTCGGTGTCACCGAGGATGGTCAGGCGGGCGCCGCAGGCTGCTTCGTCACGCTCCCACCCGGCTCTCGTCGGCGGCCTGGCGCAGCGCCCGGGCGAACAGCGCAGGGTCCTGCGCTCCGGACACGCCGTACCGTCCGTCGATCACGAAGAACGGGATGGCGGTGTGCCGTAGGCACGCGCCTGCGCGAGGTCGGCCTGGACGGCGTCCTGTAGGCGCCGTCGCGGAGCGCGTCCACGACCGCCTGCGGTCCAGTCCTGCCTCCGCGGCGCGGTCGGCGAGGTCTTCGTCACGGCCGACGTGCCTGCCCTCGACGAAAGTACGCGCGCAGCAGCCGCTCCTTCGTCTGCGACTGCAGTCCCTGCGCCTTGGCTGCGTGCAGCACCTCGTGAGCCTTGAGCGTGTGTTGGTGTGCTACAGCGCGTCGTAGTCGAAGTCGAGGCCGACGGAGGTCGCGACCTCGGTCATGTGAGCGAGCATCGGCCGCACCTGTTCGTCGGGGTTGCCCTTATGGGCGGCCAGGAAGTCGACCTCGCTGCCCTCGAAGTCCACGGGGGTGTCGGGTGCGACCTCGAAGGAGTGGTACTCGACCTCGACCTGCCGGGTCCCGCCCTCGTCGTCGTAGCGGCGGATGCCGTCCTCGAGCCGACGCTTCCCCACGTAGCACCACGGGCAGGCGATGTCGGACCAGATGTCGACCTTGAGCACCTCACTCACGCGAACGTGAACGCCGCAAGCCACGGCGGGATTCCGGTGTGAGCGGCACCATAGGACGGATGTGTCTTGTCCCCGGCCACCGGAGAGGACGGCGATGGGTATCGCACCCAGGCTCAAGGCGGGCACGAGGCTGCGCAGCGACCACGGTACGACGTACCAGGTGGTGAGGCCGCTCGGCCAAGGAGGCTTCGCCACCACCTACGCCGGCAGGCGCCTGTCGCGCAACGGCCGGCCCGGCGCGAGGGTCTGCATCAAGGTGTGCCGGGACCTGTACGACTGGCACGGTGAGGCGTTCTTCGGGCGCCTGCTCCAGGACAACCCGCGGGTGGTGCGACTGCGCGACGCCTTCGTCGCGTCGACCGGCAGCGGCAGCAGCCAGCGGCGCCGGCACGTGCTGGTGTTCGACTACATGGCCGAGGGCACGGTCTGGGAGATGCTGGAGACTCAGGACAAGCCCTGGACCGAGGCCAGGGTGCGGCGGGAGATCAAGGCCCTGCTGAACGTCCTCATGGCACTGCACCACTCCGGTGCGACCCACCGAGACCTGAAGCCCGACAACGTCTACCTGCGCACGGGCAAGCTCGTCCTGGGCGACTTCGGCATCACCAAGATGAGGCTCGACCCCACACACAGCTTCGTCTCGGAGTTCGCGCCCGACTTCGCGCCGAGCAACGTGCTGCGCAGCTTCCGGTGGGCCGAGGCAGACGACGTCTTCCAGGTGGGGCTGCTGGCCGCGACCCTGCTCAGCGGTGAGGTCTGGTGGACCGACTCGGTCTCCGTCCAGGCGATCGGGCGGCTGCCGGCGAGCGACGAGTTCAAGAGCTGGATCTGGCATGCCACCGGAGCACGGTCCAAGCGCTACTGGGACGCGGGGGATGCGATCGACGCGCTGGACTCGCTGCGGCACATCAGCCTCACTCCCGCACGGGCTCCGCGCAGCCTGAAAGGACACTCGGTCGTGTTCACCGGCCGGCTCGACGGGCTGACCCGGGCCCAGGCCGGCGCGCTGGCCCGTGCCGCGGGCGCGACGCCACAGGCCGGAGTCGGGGACGCCACCAGCGTCATCGTGGTCGGCCGGCCCGCCCGCGGCATGCTCGGCGCATCGGAGGGACGGAACCTGTTCGCGGCGCGCGAGCGGCTGCGACTCGGCCAGCAGATCCGGATCATCAGCCCCGTCCAGTTCCACAGGCTGACCCAGGGCGTCCGTCCCTAGGAGCCGCCAGACGTTATCCCTCAGTCGACCGCGCGCAGCCGGATCCGCGGCCGGGGGTGGATCGCCTGGGAAACCGTACCGCGCTTGGGCCGCACCTCGAAGTGCAGGTGGCAGCCGTCGGGTGCTCCCAAGGCACCGGCGCGGGCGATGAGCTGGCCCCTGCGGATCCGCTGACCCGGGCGGACGAACACCTTGCGGGCGTGACCGATGACGATGTCGACGTCGAAGCGCTGGTTGCGGATCCGGAAGGCCTTCGCGCCGTACGACGGGCCGAGCGCGCCCCGCGAGCGCGGCCGCACTACCCGGCCCCGCAGCGCGGAGAACAACCGGGTGCCGCACGGCATCGCCATGTCGAGCCCGTGGTGGAAGCCGCGCCGGCGCTTGCACCGCGGGTCGGGCGAGTAGTAGGGCGCGGCGGTGCAGCCGAAGTTGATCATCCGCCGATGCGCCCCGGCGTACCACGGCGACCGGTAGCGCCGCCGGTCGTCGACCCAGAACCGACGCCGGGCCTGCACGGTGCTCGTCCCGGAGGCTGTGGCGGTGCCGCCGCGCGACGCGTCCGGCTCGACGTCGCGGCGCGGCACGGGGGCGGGGGCGCGCTCATCCGCCTGGCCGGTCTGGTCCGGGTGGGCCTGTCCGACGGGCTCGCCGCCGCACGCGGTCAACAGCAGGGTCAGCACGGCCGCGGCGACGGCCGCGGCCACGGGTATGCGGTCCCGGCCGGGGAGCATGACGTCAGCCTACGGCGAACCGCACCCCAGGGTCAGCGTCCGGGATGCGCGCCGGTTTCGACCAGCCACACCCCGGCCACGATGAGCAGCACCCCGAGCCACATCGTGGGGGTCAGCGGGTCGTCGAAGGCGAACTTGCCGAGCAGCGCCACCAGCGCGACCCCGATCGCCGACCAGATGCCGTATGCCACCCCGACCGGCACGCCCTGCTTGAGCACCATCCCCAGCAGGACGAACGCGCCGAGGTAGGCGACCGCGGTGAGCACGGTGAACCCGAGCCGGGAGAAGCCGTCGGCGGCGCGCAGCGACAGGGTCCCGACGACCTCGAGGACGATGGCTAGGCCGAGCAGCACCCACTTCACCCGGGACACGGTAGGCGACCGCGGGAGTCCGGCTGGTCCGGGCGAAACCGCGGCGGTGTGTCGGCGGGTGCTGATAGACGTTGACCCCAAGCCACCACACCACCACACCACCACACCCGGGGGGACCTCTGATGCGACGCATGCTCGGGCTGCTCGCGACCGCGCTGCTGACCGCGACGGTGCTCACCGCCGTCTCGCCCGCCGTACCCGCTCAGGGCGGCACCACCGTCAGCACGCGGCTGCGGGCGGCGGTGAAGGACCTGCCCGTGCGCCGGGAGACCAGGCGCGGTTACGACCGCGACAGGTTCCGGCACTGGGTCGACGCCGACGGCGACTGCCGGGACACCCGCGACGAGGTGCTCCGGGCCGAGTCGCGTGTGCGGGTCCGGGGCTGCGACGTGCGCCGCGGGCGGTGGCGCTCCTACTACGACGGCCGCATCTGGCGTAGCTCCGGCGACGTCGACATCGACCACCTGGTGGCGCTGGCCGAGGCCTGGGACTCCGGCGCGCGCCGGTGGAACCGGCGCACCCGGCAGCGGTTCGCCAACGACCTCGGCGACCGGCGCAGCCTGGTCGCCGTCACCGACAACGTCAACCAGTCCAAGAGCGACCAGGACCCGGCGGAGTGGCAGCCGCGGCTCGGCAAGTGCCGCTACCTGCGGGAGTGGACGGCGGTCAAGATCCGCTGGTCGCTGAAAGTGGACCGGGCCGAGAAGCGCGCGCTGGTACGGCGTGCGAACCGCTGCACCAACACCCGCCTGCGGGTACGCAAGGCCCGGGTCGTCCTCGCCGGCAGTGGCGGTGGCAGCGGTGGTGGCACCGACCCGCGCTTCGGCACCTGCAGCGAAGCCATCGCCCACGGCTACCGCGACTACGTGCGCGGTCGCGACCCCGAGTACGACCGGTACGTCGACGGCGACGGTGACGGGGTCGCCTGCGAGTCCTGATCTCGACGCGGGCGGACCGCGGAACGCGCCGCGCGACGGGCTGCCCCCTGGGTGTCGGCGTCGGCGTAGCGTGGGCGACGCCGTCACGCAGGACCGTCGCCCGCTCCGGAGGTGCCCATGCCGAACCGTCCCGAGGTCGTGGTCTTCGACGTCAACGAGACGCTCTCCGACATGTCCGTGCTCGGCCAGCGGTTCGCCGACGTCGGCGCTGACGCCTCCCTGGCCCCGACCTGGTTCGCCGGCCTGCTGCGGGACGGGCTCGCGCTGACCGTGGCGGGATCGGGCGAGCGCTTCGCGACGCTGGCCCGGGAGGGGCTTCTCGGCGTACTCGGTGGGGTGGACCTGGACCGCGACGTCGAGGCCGCGGCCGACCACGTGATGGCCGGGTTCAACGGCCTGGACGTGCATCCCGACGTCGCCGAGGGAGTGCGCGGGCTCGCGGCCGCGGGACTGCGCCTGGTGACGCTGACCAACGGCGGGTCGGCGGTGCCGGAGGGGCTGTTGCACCGCGCCGGGCTGCGTGAGCACTTCGAGATGCTGCTGACCGTCGAGGACGCGGGCGTGTGGAAGCCCGCCCCTGGCGCGTACGGCTATGCCGCCGAGAGGTGCGGGGTCGACGCCGCCGCGATGCTGATGGTCGCCGTCCACCCCTGGGACATCGACGGGGCCGCTCGTGCCGGCCTGCAGACCGCGTGGGTCGACCGGACCGGGGCGCGCTACCCGACGTACTTCCGTCGCCCCGACCGCACCGTGACCGGGGTGGACGCCCTGGCGAGCCAGCTGGGCTGAGGAGGAGGGAAGAGCGATGGGAGTTCCGGGACAGGCGCAGCCGTCACCGCCACCGGCCGGGCTGGCCGAGACCGAGCTGTTCGCGGTCGACGCCTACCGGCGCGAGTTCGACAGCCGCGTGGTCGAGGCCGACCCCGAGCAGGGGCGGGTCGCCCTCGCCCGCACCGCGTTCTACCCCGGTGGCGGCGGTCAGCCGTGCGACGTCGGCACGCTGCGGTTGGGCTCCGGCGGGGCCGTGAACGTGACCCGGGTGAAGCGCGACGGCGGGCGGATCTGGCACTGGCTCGAGGTCGGCGAGCTGCCGCCACTAGGCGCCGAGGTGTACGGCGAGCTGGACTGGGCGCGGCGGCACCTGCTGATGCGCACGCACACCGCGCTGCACGTGCTCTGCGGGGTGATCTGGACCGAGTTCGGGGTCGCAGTGACCGGCGGCAACATGGACCCGGGCAAGGGCCGGCTCGACTTCCCGCTGGAGGCGATGTCCCACGAGCTCGGCCGGCGGGTCGAGAGCCGGATCAACGAGGAGATCGCCCGCGCCCGCGAGATCGTGGTGGACTTCGTCGGCCGCGACGCCGCCGACGGCGACCCGGCGCTTATCCGCACCGCCGCCAACCTGATCCCGCGCGAGATCGACCCGCTGCGGGTGATCGACA
>JALZDI010000382.1 GCA_030862655.1 Actinomycetota bacterium
CGCGGGCCAACCTGAGAAATATTCGGGGCTCGGGCGGGGGCTCAGACCTCAGGCGGTGACGTCGAGGTACACCGGGACGTCGGCGCTGTAGGTGTCGGCCACCTTGTTGGTGAACGCCACGTGGCGCCGGGTCGCGGCCGCGGCGAGCGCGATGTCGCGGGCGGCGGCCAGCTGTCGCTCGTGCAGCAGCCGGGCGCGGGGCAGCAGGTCGTCGGGCATCGGCCCGCGCAGGGTGGGCGGCTGCCATGGCTGTGGCGGTATCGGTGTCGCGGAGACGAGAAGCTGCTCGGCCAGCCCGACGTCCATCTCCAGCTGGTCGAGCGCGGCCTCCCATTCGGCGCGGAACGACACCACGTCCATGGCAGGGCAGTCCTAGGCCGTCGCCGGCAGGCCGGCGGCCTCGTGCCAGGCCTGCACCAGCGACTCGATGAGCGGCAGGCACTCGACGGTGATCGAGGGGTCGCGTTGCACGTTCGCCCGCACCAGCTGCGTGAGCAGCCAGTCGTACAGGGAGCCCAGGCCGGGGCCGCCCTCCCAGTCGTCGACCCGCAGTGTTGCGCGCAGCTCGGCGACGATGTCCTGGGCGTGGATCAGGTGGGGATAGGCGGCCGCGTGGTCAGCGGCCTGCTGCGCGCGCAGCCCGCGCTGCACGTCGAGCAGCAGCCGGTCGTAGAGCATCACCAGCAGCCGCTGCGGGTTCGCCGTGGAGACGGAGTTGTTCATGTACGCCGAGCGCACGTTGGGGTTCATCGCGGTTCTCTCCCTCAGCTGCCGCTGCTGTACGACGGCAGTCCGGCGATCTGGCCGGCGAGCCAGCTGGACTGGTTCTGCAACTGGCCGAGCGCCACCTCGAGCGCGGCGTACTGCCGCTCCAGCGACTCGCGGCGCTTGGTGAGCCGGACGTCCCAGCCCGCGATCGCGTCCTCGAGCGAGTCGATCGCGGTGGTCCGGCCCGTGATCGCGGCGGTCACGGTGCCGACGGTGGAGTCGCTCGCCCGCTCGGCGATCGCTGCCAGCCGCGCGGCGAAGCCGGGCGCGTAGGTGAGCGTGCCGACCGCTGTCCCGGTCACGCTGACGGCGAGCCCGTCGACCGCGGTGCCCGCCTTGCCGGTCAGCAGGGTCCCGGACACGGTCGCCGGCTCCCCGCCGAGCGTTGCCTGCACGCTGTCGACCGAGTGCGGCCCGGCCGCCGTTCGCCAGGTGAAGCCGGCCAGCGCGGCCGAGCCGGTGTTGGCGTCAGCGGGGTCGTCGGTCCACGACGCGGTGGCGGCGAACCGGTCGGCGGTGCCGGCCGGGTCGGCAGTGTAGGCCGCCTTGAACTCCCCGGCGTCGAAGGTGATCTTGCCGTAGCGGTCGAGCTCGACGCCGACGTCGGCGAGGGACCTGCCGTCGAGGCCGCCGGTGATGCTGGAGAGCAGCTCCTCGCGCAGCGAGCGAAGCGTCGAGTCGCCGGCGAGAGCGCCGCCCGCGCTGGTCGAGGTCTTGTAGGCGGTCAGGCTGGCGATGTCGGTGAGCACGGCGTTGGCCGCGTCGACGAGGGCCTGCACCGAGTCGGTCATGGCCGCGCTGTCGCGGGTGACGGTGATGTCGACGACGGTTCCGGCCGTGGCGCTCGCCGACAGCGTGATGTCGAGGCCGCTGACCGTGCCGGTGAACGTGTTCGTCGCGGACTCGAGCAGGTCGGTGCCCACCATGATCTGCGCGTTCTTGCCGGCGGTCTCGGTGGGGACGTGAGCGGGGTCGAGGCCGGTCAGGCCGAACGTGACGTCGGCGCCGGTCTTCTCGGAGCGGACGATCACCCGGGAGGTCCCGTCGGCCAGCTGCAGCGTGGTCGCACGCACGCCGGCGCCGGCCGCGTTGATGGCCTTGACCAGGCCGTCCAGGGAGCCGTCACCGGTCTCGAGCTGGAACACCTCGCCGTCGGGGTTGGTGAGCTGCACGGCGGTGGAGTCGGCCGGTGTCACGCGGGTGTTCAGCGCCATCGGGGCGAAGGTGAGCTGGCGGGCCGTCGCCGTCTGCCGTACCTCGAAGGAGATCGAGCTGGCGGTGGCCCCGGAGGTCACGGTCGCGGTGACCTTGTCGCTGCTGCTGGTGGCGGTGAACGGCGCCCAGTTCGCGACCTTGGCCAGGTCGTTCGCCTTGGTGGCGACGGTGAGGAGCTTGGCGTTCAGCGCCTGCAGGGAGCTCAGCGAGGTCTTCTCGGTGCTCACCTTGTTCTTCAGCAGGGTCTGCGGGGTGGCCTCGACCTGCATCAGCTGGCTGATGATGCTGGCGGTGTCCAGGCCGCTGACGAGGCCGCCGATGCTGGCGTTGGGCATCTGGCTCTCCTCTCCTTCGGTCTGGACCGGAGGTGTGTCCGGTGTGTCGTGCCTGTCGTGGTGGTTCCCGGTGGGGGCCGGGGTGTTTCACCGACCCCCACCGGAAGTGCGATCAGCGATCAGGTGGCTGCTGCCACCGAGATCACTGCAGCAGCCGCAGGACGTTCTGCGGAGCCTGGTTGGCCTGGGCCAGCATCGCGGTACCCGCCTGCGACAGGATCTGGGAGCGGGTGAAGGACACCATCTCCTGGGCCATGTCGGTGTCGCGGATACGGCTCTCGGACGCCGAGAGGTTCTCCACGGCGACGTTGAGGTTGTTGATGGTGTGCTCGAACCGGTTCTGCAGCGCGCCGAGGTTGCCGCG
>JALZDI010000383.1 GCA_030862655.1 Actinomycetota bacterium
TCCGTCCTGTGTTGCCGCATCAGGTCGACCTCCCCGTCGAGCGTGTACGGACCGCGGCTGAGCACGAGCCGCCACGCGGCCGGCGGTGGTGTCTCGGGGTGGTCCACCACCCGGACGAGCACCGCCAGGTCGCCCAGGGCCTCGACGTAGCGGCCCACCTCCTGTCGGCCGACGGTGAGGAACGGCCGGGTGCCGAGGCGAGCGGCCGTCGACGCCGCGTCCTCGTGGTCGCGTGCCCAGTGCCAAGACCTCGCCTGCGGCTCGCCGGCCCAGCCGGGCCGCTCCAGCCGCAGCAGCGGCACGCCGGTCGACGCGCACGCCCGCCTCGCGTTCGCCGACATCCGTTCGCTGAACGGGTGGGTCGCGTCCACCACCAGCGTGGTGTGTTCTCGCCGCAGGTAGTCCACCAGCCCGGCGTCGCCGCCGAACCCGCCGACCCGCACCGGGCCGTCCGGCAGCCGCGGACGCGCGACCCGACCTGCCAGCGACGAGACCACGGCGACCCCGTCGGCGACCAGCAGCGCCGCGAGCTCCCGGGCCTCCGACGTCCCCCCGAGCAGCAGGACCCTCATCCCGACGTGTCGTGTCGCAGCCGGTAGATGTCCATGACCCATCCGGCCTCGCGCCGCAGCCGCTCCCGGGCGGTGTCGATGTCCTGCCGAACGTCACCGACCCGGCCGGCCACGAGCGTCTCGCCCGGCGTGCCCAGGTTGGCGCCCCACCAGACCTGCCAGTCGTCGAGCCCGTCGAGGTCGAGCTCCCGGGTGAGCATCACGACGATGTCGCGCTGCCCGACGTCCACCGCGTCGCGCAGGCGTCGCCCGGTCGTCACGTGCACGGGCGCGCCCACGTCGTGCAGCACCATCCGGTGCCGGGCGGCGAGCAGCTGCGGCGCGCTGATCCCCGGCAGCACGTCGTAGGCGAGGGCACCGCCCGACCGCCCGGCGAGCGCCTCGACGATGCGGACCGTGGAGTCGTACAGCGAGGGGTCGCCCCACACGAGGAACCCCACGTCGCCGGGGCGCTCGGCGAGCACCCGCTCGTACGCCGCGATCCTGGCCTCATGCCAGTCCCCCACGGCGCGTCGGTAGTCGCGTGGGTCGTCGCGGTCGCGCGCGGGGTCGGGCGCGACGACCAGCGGGACGTCGCCGAACCGGCGGCAGATCTCCCGACGCAGCTCGAGCAGCCCGTCGTCCTCGGACTTCTGCGCCGCGAGGACGTAGTCGACACCGCGCAACGCATCGGCGACCTCGGGCGTCACGTGCTGCGGCCCCATGCCGACGCCGAGGATCCGGGCCCTACGCACGGTCCTCCAGGTCGCCCTCGAGGTCGAGGTAGACCTGCCGCATCCGCGCGAGTGTGTCCGGGTCCGGCTCGGACCACAGCCCGCGGTCGGCCGCCTCGTGCAGCCGTTCGACGATGCCGCGCAGCGCCCACGGGTTGGAGCGGCGCATGAACTGCTGGTTGGTGTCGTCCAGGACGTACTCGTGCGCGAGCCTGTCGTACATCCAGTCGTGCACGACGCCGGTCGTCACGTCGAACCCGAACAGGTAGTCGACGGTGGCGGCGAGCTCGAAGGCGCCCTTGTAGCCGTGTCGCTGCATCGCGCCGATCCACCGGGGGTTCACCACGCGGGCGCGGAAGACGCGGTTGGTCTCCTCCTGCAGGGTTCGCGTGCGGACGGCGTCGGGGGTGGTGGAGTCGCCGACGTACGCCCTCGGGTCCGCGCCGGTGAGCGCGCGGACGGTCGCGACCATCCCGCCGTGGTACTGGAAGTAGTCGTCGGAGTCGGCGATGTCGTGCTCACGGGTGTCGACGTTCTTGGCGGCCACCTTGATGCGCCGGTAGTTCGCGCGCATGTCGTCGGCCGCGGGTCTGCCGTCCAGGCCGCGGCCGTACGCGAAACCGCCCCACTCGGTGTAGACCTCGGCCAGGTCCGCGTCGTCGCGCCACTGACCGGATTCGACCGCCTGCAGGATGCCGGCTCCGTAGGAGCCCGGCTTCGACCCGAAGACGCGGGTGGTGGCGCGTCGCTCGTCGCCGTGCTCGGCCAGGTCGGCCTGCGCGTGCGCCCGGACGAAGTTCTGGTCTGCGGGCTCATCCAGGCCGGCTACCCGCCGGACGGCGTCGTCGAGCATCGCGACGATGTGCGGGAACGCGTCGCGGAAGAAGCCCGAGATCCGCACGGTCACGTCGATGCGCGGCCGGCCGAGCTCCTCCAACGGCACGACCTGCAGGTCGGACACCCGACGCGACGCCTCGTCCCACACCGGGCGGACGCCGAGCAGCGCCAGCACCTCTGCCACGTCGTCACCGGAGGTGCGCATTGCCGACGTACCCCAGACCGACAGTCCCACCGACGACGGGTAGCCGCCCGTGTCGTCGACGTACCGGGCGAGCAGGGACTCTGCCATCGCCTGACCGGTCCCCCAGGCCAGGCGGGACGGCACCGCGCGCGGGTCGACGGTGTAGAAGTTGCGGCCGGTCGGCAGCACGCTGACCAGGCCCCGCAGGGGTGAGCCGGACGGGCCTGCCGGCACGAACCCGCCGTCCAGCGCGTGCAAGACGGCGTCGAGCTCGTCGGTGGTGCGGCCCAGCCGCGGGACCACCTCGGTCGCGGCGAACCGGAGCACGTCGCGCACGGCGGGGTCGCCGTGCAGGTCGTCCACGGCCGCC
>JALZDI010000080.1 GCA_030862655.1 Actinomycetota bacterium
GCTCGGGTACACCGCCAGGGCCGCCTTGGACGACAGCCGCGTTCGCTCGCTGGTCGTGGTGGAGGCGCTGCCGGAGGTCGTCGAGTGGCACCGGCGTGACCTGCTGCCCGATGCCGAGCGCCTGACGGCGGACCCCCGAGTCCGTCTGGTCACCGGCGACTTCTTCCATCTCGTCCACGGCGGGAGCGGCGTCGAGCCCGAGGCCCGGGACCGGCGCTTCGATGCCATCCTCGTCGACGTGGACCACAGCCCTCGCCATGTGCTGCACCCGAGCCACGCGCCGTTCTACCGGCCGCCGGGCCTGCGACGGTTGGCCGCGCTGCTCGAACCGGGCGGGGTCTTCGCACTGTGGTCGGACGACCCGCCCGACGACGAGTTCGCTGCGAACCTCACGCAGGTCTTCACCGCCACCAACGCGCACGTCGTCGAGTTCGACAACCCCTACACCGGTGGCACGTCAGCGAACACCGTGTACGTCGCCGTGCTCGGGCACTGACCAGGATCGGCTTCAGCCCGGCGAGGGACTCCAGGGAGGCGTCGGCCCGCGGGTGCTCGTCGGTGTCGACCACCTGGTCGCCCCGGCGGGAGGGCACCGTCACCGGGATGACCTCCTCCGCGTAGACGCCGGACCGCTGGGCGGCGACGGCACGCCGGTGGGACTGCACCGCGAGTGCGTCCTGCTCCTCACGCGCGATGGCGTACTCCCGCCGGAGGTTCTCCGCGGTCTCCAGCATGCCGCCGGGCACGGGGTGGTGGCGACCACCCGCGGTCGTTCGTGCACGCACGAGGCTGTCGTGCACCTGGACGCCGTCGCCGGCGCCTCGCTGTTGCCGTTGGCATGACCGAGGATCACGTCGTCGACCTCGTCGGGAGAGATCGCCGCACGCTCCAGCAGACCTCGGAGAGCCGCGACGCCGAGGTCGACCGCGGTCAGGCTCTTGAACGTTCCCCCGTATCGGCCGACCGGGGTGCGCACCGGCTCACAGACGACTGCCTCACGCATCTCCTGTTCCGCCTGTCCCGTGTCGCCCTACCGCGTGCCGGCGCGCGTGCGGCCGGCCTCGGTGACCACGCGGTCGTGGCCCTCCGCGCGCAGTAGCGGCGGGTCGGACCGGTACATCTGCGCGAGCACGGGTCGTGACAGTCCGACCCTGCGGGCGGCCTGATGCACCTCGAGCCGGTGCATGCGCCCGCCCGGCGCGGCGGCCACGGCTTCCAGCAGCCCACGCTCCGCCCGCTCGTCGTGCTCCGGGGTGTGGGCGATCTCCTCGCCGCTGCCGAGCAGCGCCTCCATCTGCGTGACCAGCCCGCGCACGGCAGAACGCAGCCTGGTCGCCTCGTCGACCTCGATGGGCTCGTCCGCAGCACCCTGCCAGGTGCGCTTGGGATGACGACGCAGGTACTCCTGCTCCAGCTCGAGCATCCGCTCGGTGTGCCGCTGGAACTGCTCGGCGGTCCCGTGCAGGAAGACCCAGTTGCGGGTGGCGTGCGCCTGCGCGCCCTGGTGCTCCAGGTCCTCGTCGCTCAGCTCGCGGGCTGGGACCCCGTTGACGTCCATCTGCGGTTCTCCTTTCGGGCCGCGCGGCCCGTCGTGCACATCACTCGATCTTCGTTCAGCGCCCCTCGGGCGTTCAGCACCCCTCGGGGTCGAGCCCGTGGTAGACGCGCAGCGCGTTGCCTCCGAGCACCATCGGCACCACGTCCTCGGGCAGGCCCAGGCCGGCGACCGCCCGCGCGTTGACCGCCGTGCCGGGCACACCGGGCCAGTCGGTGCCGAAGATCCACTTGCGAGCCAGGCGGGCGAGGTCGTGGCGGGCGTAGTAGGTCGGCAGCCGCTTCGGCGGCAGCCCCGACAGCTCGATCCACACGTTGTCGTGGGACAGCGCGAGGAAGGCGGCCGCGTCGTACCACCAGCCGCGCCCGCCGTGGGCGAGGACGACGGACAGCCCGGGGAACTGCCGCAGCACCGGGTAGAGGTGCGTCGGGTCGGCGAACTCGTTGACCGAGCCGGGGAACGACGAGGTGCCGCAGTGCACCACCAGCGGCACACCGCGCTCGACCAGCACCGAGTACGCCGGGAAGAGCGCCGGGTCGTCGAGCCGGAACCCGCCGTGCACCGGGTGCAGCTTCAGCGCGGCCGCGCCGAGGTCGAGCTGTCGGCCCAGCTCCTCGGAGATGGGGAAGTGCAGGTGGGGGTTGACGTTGGCCACCGGTCGGAAGCGCCGCGGGTTGTGCTCCACCAGCGGCAGCAGGTCGTCGAACCGCTGGTAGCCGGTCGCGCGCGGGCTGTACTCGCAGAACAGCAGGGCGATGTCGACACCCTCGGAGGCGAACAGCTCGTCCAGCGCCGAGGGGTCGGGGTTGCCGTCGGCGTCCCAGGCGCGTTCCAGCAGCCCCTCGCGGCCGAAGTCGCGCGCCCACTGCACCCACGCGGGCGCGAGGCTGGGCAGCAGCGGGACGTGCACATGGGCGTCGACCAGCAGACGACCGTCGAGCATGCGACTGAACCTAGTTGCCCGGGTGAGCGGTGACCAGCGGCGTGTCGACGCCGATGTCGCCGGTGAGCCGGGAGCCGCCGGGCGCGCCGAGCGGCTCGTCCCGTCCCGGCAGCACCTCGGCGAAGAATGTCGTGTTGTCCTCGATGAACTCCTGCTGGTCCTCGGGGACACGGCGGTCCTGCGAGATGGCCTCGACGGGGCACACCGGTTCACAGGCGCCGCAGTCGATGCACTCCTTGCCGTTGATGTAGAGCTTGCGCTCGCCGACGTAGATGCAGTCGACCGGGCACTCCTCGACACAGGACTGGTCGGTGACGTCGATGCAGTCCGACATGATCACGTAGGGCATCTCTCTTCCTTCCTGTGTCAGGCCACGGCCGCGGGGACAGGAGCCGCGTCCGTGCTGTGTCCGGGGAACAGCGACGCCTCGGGGTCGAGGTAGACCGCCGCGTTGTTGACCGCGGTGGCGACCTCGCCGAAGCCGACGGCGATCAGCCGCACCTTGCCGGTGTACTCGGTGATGTCGCCGGCCGCGTAGACTCCGGGAACCCCGGTGGCCATCGTGGAGTCCACCACCAGGTGCCGGTTGTCGCGCAGCTCGAGGCCCCACTCGCGCATCGGGCCGAGGTTGGCCAGGAAGCCGAGCGCGGCCACCACCCGTTGCGCCGGAAGCATGGTGCTGCCGTCCTCCTTGCTCGTCACCTCCACCTTCTCGACCTGCCCGTTGCCCTCGATCCCGGTCACCTGGGCGTCGGTGAGCACCGTGGCCCCGCACGCACGCACCGCGTCCACGGTCGCCGCGTGCGCCCGGAAGGCCGTGCGCCGGTGCACCAGCGTCACCGAGCGCGCGACCGGCTTCAGGGCGAGCACCCAGTCGCAGGCGCTGTCGCCGCCGCCGACCACGACCACGTCGGTGTCGGTGAAGTCGGCCAGCGAGGGCACGAAGTACGACAGCCCGCGTCCGAGGAAGTCCTCCCCCGCCGGCAGCGGGCGCGGGGTGAACGTGCCGATGCCGCCGGTGACCACGACCGCGCCGCCGTCCACGACCGTGCCGGTAGAGGTCTGCAGCCGGAACCGGTCGGGCGCGCCCCCGGTCGGCACTCGCTCCAGCGTCTGCGCCTGCTGGCCCAGCAGGTACAGCGGCTGGTACGGCGCCGCCTGCTCGACCAGGTTGTCCACCAGGTCGCGACCCCGCACGCTCGGGAAACCGGCGATGTCGTAGATCGGCTTCTCCGGGTACATCGCGGTCACCTGGCCCCCGGGCTCGGGCAGCGAGTCCACCACCGCGACCCGCAGGCCGCGGACGCCGGCGTAGTAGGCGCCGTAGAGGCCGACCGGCCCGGCACCCACGAGCACCAGGTCGACCTCGTGCTGCTCGGTGCCGCCGGTCGTCGGCGTGCTCTGCACCTCGGTCATCTGTCTCCTCCTGCGGGGTGTCGCGCTAGGCCACGGTCTGCGGCCGGGCGGCGTGCTCCGACGAGTGGTCCGCGCCGTCGGCGTGCCCGGACTGCACCGCCAGCTCGCGCACCTTGAAGCGCTGCAGCTTGCCGGTCGCGGTGCGGGGCAGGGCGTCGACGCACACCACGCGCCGTGGCGCCTTGAAGTGTGCGAGTCCCTCGCGGCAGAAGCCGACCAGCTCCTCGGCCGTCGCCGACGCTCCCTCGGCGAGGACGACGTAGGCCACCGGCTTGTCCAGGCCCTCCCCGTCGGGCACCCCGACGACGGCGGCCTCGACCACGTCGTCGTGCTCGAGCAGCCGGCTCTCCACCTCCGACGGGGAGACCCAGATGCCGCCGGCCTTGAGCATGTCGTTGGACCGGCCGAGGCAGGTGTAGCGCCCCTGCTCGTCCTGCACGTAGGTGTCGCCGGTGGCCAGCCAGTCGCCCTGGAACACCTGGCGGCTGGTCTCGGTTCGGCACCAGTAGCCGGTGGCGATCGACTCGCCCTTGACGAACAGGGAGCCGGGGTCCCCGGGCCGGCACGGCTCGCCGTCGTGGTCCCGGATCTGCAGCTCGTAGCCGGGCACGGCGTACCCGCTGGTGCCCGGGCCGACGTCGTCGGGACGGTTGGAGAGGAAGATGTGCAGCGCCTCGGTCGAGCCGAGACCGTCGATGATCGTGACCCCGAAGTGCTCGCTCCAGCGCTGCAGCAGCGGCGCCGGCAGCGCCTCCCCCGCCGATGCGGCCAGCCGCACCGACGACATCAGGTCACCCGGAAGGTCCGCGGAGAGCATCCCGGCGTAGAAGGTGGGCACGCCGAAGAACAGCGTGGGCCGGTCGGCCCGAACCCTCTCCGCGATCACGGCGGGGCTGGGGCGGCGCGGCTCGAGGATCGTGGTGGCGCCGACCGAGAGCGGGAAGAACACGGAGTTGCCGATGCCGTAGGCGAAGAACAGCTTGGCCACCGACAGGCACCGGTCGTCGGGACGGATGCCCAGCACCTGCCCGCCGTAGGTGTCGCAGACATGCCGGATGTTCGCGTGCGGGTGCATCGCGGCCTTGGGCATGCCGGTCGTCCCGGAGGTGTAGAGCCAAAGCGCCGGGCTGTCGTCGTGCGTGTCCGCGACGGGCCCCTCCTCAGCCGCCACGCCGTCCAGCGCCTCGTCCCAGCCGAGCCGGACGACCGCGTCCGGCACGGCAGGCTCGGCCCCGCCCACCACGACCAGGTGCGTGACGTCCGGCGCCGCCGCGACCGCCTCGGCGGCGGCGTCGGCGAACTCCGAGGTGCACACCATCACCCGGGCACCGGAGTCGGCCAGGATCGCGCCCAGGTCCTTGCCGGTCAGCATCGTGCTCACCGGCACGGCGACCATGCCGGCCCGGAAGGCCGCCAGGATGGTGGTCAGCAGCTCGGGCGTGTCCGCCATGCAGCACAGGACCCGGTCCTCGCGGTGCATCCCGAGTCGCCGAAGCGCGGCCGCGACCCGGGCCGTGTCGTCGGCGAGCCCGGCGTAGCTGGTGTCACCGCCGTCGTAGCGGACGGCGGGGTGGTCACCACGGCCGGAGTCGACGTTCCGGTCGACGAGGTACGTGGCGGCGTTGAAGGGCTGTGGGGGCGTGGTCATCGTCGGTAGCCTCCTTCCGCTGCGCCGCTCAGACGCGCTTGACGTCGAAGGCCGCCCGCTGACCGGTGCCGAACCGGCGCAGCGCCCCCTCGGGGCCGGACGCGTTGGGCCGGTTGAAGATCCAGTTCTGCCAGGCGGTCAGCCGCCCGAAGATCTTGGTCTCGACCGACTCGGGACCGACGAACCGGTGGTTGGCCTCCATCCCGGTCAGCGCGTCGGGGGACAGCGAGGCGCGTTCCTCGAGGACGATGCGCAGCTCGTCCTTCCAGTCGATGTCGTCCGGCGCCAGCGTGACCAGGCCGAGCTCGGCGGCGGTGTCGCCGTCGAGCCGCTCCCCGGCGCGGTCGCGGGCGGCCTGGAGGTCCTCGTCGTTGCCGTAGAACCGGGACTGCAGCCTGCTGAGCCCGTTGCCCATCGGGTAGGTGCCCTGGTTGGCCGGGCCGAGCACGATGACGGCAGGGTCGGCCTCGGGGTCGACGTCCTCGAACACCCCCGCGAGCATGTACTGCCGGTCGCAGGCCAGGGCCAGCTCCAGCAGCGAGCCGGCGAAGCAGCTGCCCGGCTCTATCTGGGCGATCAGGCTGCGGCTGGTGACGTCGAGGCGTTTGAACGTGCGCTTGAGGTAGTGCCGCACCTCGTTGACGAACCAGTCGTCCGCCAGCTCGTCGAGCTGGCGGTCGTACGCCAGCACGGTGTCGATGTCGCCGGTCGTGCGGAACACCCAGGTGCCGAGCTCGAGCTCGTTGGTGCGCAGCCGCAGGATCAGGTCGTCCAGCTCGCGCGCGAGCGCCAGCGGCCAGTAGTCCCCGCCCTGCTCGAGTACGGCGGCCGCGTCGGCCGGCGGGGCGCTCGTCGGCGCCGTGACCGTGATCTCGACGCGCCGCTGGCCGCGCAGCAGCCTCGCCTGCACGTGCGGGTAGGTGATCGCGTCGCCGGTCTCGGTGCGGTCCAGCGGGGCGAGCGTGACACCCTTCGGGTCGCTGGGCCGGTGCGAGCGCTGCGCAGCGGCGGCGGCACGCGAGCCGACCTCGTCGTCGAATCGCCCGCGGGTGACGGCCGCGTCCACCAGCCGCCACTCGACCGCCGTCCTGCCCTTGATGCCCTCGCTCTTGGTCGCGAACACGTCGGCGCGGTCCTTGCGCACGTGCCGCTTGTCGACCACGCGCGTCAGACCGCCGGTGCCCGGCAACACGCCGAGCAGCGGGACCTCGGGCAGCGAGACGGCGGACGAGCCGTCGTCGACCAGCACGATCTCCTCGCAGGCCAGCGCCAGCTCGTAGCCACCACCGGCGGAGGTGCCGTTGACCGCGGCGATGTAGGTCTGTCCGGAATGCTGCGTCGCGTCCTCGATGCCGTTGCGGGTCTCGTTGGTGAACTTGCAGAAGTTCACCTTCCACGCGTGGCTGGACTGCGCGAGCATCTTGATGTTCGCGCCGGCGCAGAACATGCGCTCCAGGC
>JALZDI010000384.1 GCA_030862655.1 Actinomycetota bacterium
GCCTCGAGGTCGGCAAGCGCGGCGGCGTCCTGGTGGACGAGCACTGCCGCACGTCCGATCCGCGGGTGTACGCGGTCGGGGAGTGCGCCGCGCCGCAGGGCCGGGTCTACGGTCTGGTGGCCCCCGGATACGCGATGGCCGACGCTGTGGTCGACGACCTCCTCGGAGACGGCGCGGCCACGTTCACCGGTGCCGACATGTCCACGAAGCTCAAGCTGCTCGGCGTCGACGTGGCCAGCTTCGGCGACGCGTTCGGTGCCGGCGACACGTTGGACCTGGTCTTCTCCGACGCGGTCAGCGGCGTCTACAAGAAGCTGGTGGTCGACGCCGACGGGACGCGTCTGCTCGGCGGCATCCTCGTCGGCGACGCCTCGTCGTACGCGACACTGCGCCCACTGGCCGCCGGCAGGACGCCGCTACCGGACAACGTCGAGTCGCTGCTGGTGCCCGCGCGCGACGGCGCCGCGCTCGCCGTACCCGACGACGCGGTGGTGTGCAGCTGCCGCAACGTCACCCGCGGCACCATCTGCGACACCATCCGCGGGCAGGGCTGCCAGGACCTGGCGTGTGTGCAGAGGTGCACCAGCGCCGGCGTCACCTGCGGCAGCTGCGTCCCGGTGGTCAAGCGGCTGCTCGGCGAGGAGCTCACCGCGGCCGGGGTCGCGGTCGGCACGGGTCTCTGCGAGCACTTCGACCTGTCGCGTCAGGAGCTGTTCGACCTGGTCCGGGTCCGGGGGATACGCACCTTCGCCGACCTGGTCGAGCAGTACGGGCACGGCCGCGGGTGCGACGTCTGCAAGCCGGCGGTGGCCTCGATCCTGGCCAGCCAGACCAACGGCTACGTGCTTGACCGGGACACGGCCGGGCTGCAGGACACCAACGACGCGTTTCTGGCCAACATCCAGCGCAATGGCACCTACTCCGTCGTGCCGCGCGTACCCGGGGGCGAGATCACCCCGGACAAGCTCATCGTGATCGGCGAGGTCGCCCGGGAGTTCGGGCTCTACACCAAGATCACCGGCGGCCAGCGGATCGACCTGCTGGGCGCCAGGGTCGAGCAGCTGCCCGCGGTCTGGCGCCGGCTGGTCGACGCCGGCTTCGAGTCCGGGCACGCGTACGGAAAGGCGCTGCGCACGGTGAAGTCCTGCGTCGGCAGCACCTGGTGCCGGTACGGGGTGCAGGACTCGGTGCGGCTGGCCATCGACCTGGAGCTGCGCTACCGCGGGCTGCGCGCGCCGCACAAGATCAAGGCCGGGGTCTCCGGCTGTGCCCGCGAGTGCGCGGAGGCGAGGAGCAAGGACGTCGGCGTGATCGCGACCGAGAACGGCTGGAACCTCTACGTCGGCGGCAACGGCGGCTTCACCCCGCGGCACGCCGTCGAGCTGGCCACCGACCTCGACACCGAGACCCTCGTGGCCTACGTCGACCGGTTCCTCATGTACTACATCCGCACCGCGGACCGGCTGCAGCGCACGGCAGCCTGGATCGAGTCGGTCGACGGCGGTCTCGACCACGTGCGTGCGGTCGTGGTCGACGACTCGCTCGGCATCGCCGCCGACCTCGAGGCCGACATGGCACGGCACGTCGCCACCTACGAGGACGAGTGGCGCGCCACCCTGGAGGACCCGGAGGCGCTGGGGCGGTTCGTCTCCTTCGTCAACGCCGCCGACACCAAGGACCCGAGCATCTCCTGGGTCACCGAGCGCGACCAGATCCGTCCCGCGGAGCCCGCGGTGGTCGCGGGTCCGCGGCTCCCGGTCGGGGCCCCGGCATGAGGCCCTCCCGGGCCGGCGCGGTGGCCACCGAGGCGTGGGTGCGGGTCTGCCCGGTGGACCGGCTGGAGGTGGAGCGGGGGACGGCGGCGCTGATGGACGCCGGCCTGCAGGTGGCGCTGTTCCGGCTGCACACCGGGGAGGTGCTCGCCGTACAGAACCGGGACCCGTTCACCGGGGCCTACGTGCTCTCCCGCGGCATCGTCGGTACGCGCCGGGGCCGCGACGTCGTCGCCTCGCCGATGCACAAGCAGGCCTTCGACCTGCGCACCGGACGCTGCCTCGACGACGACACCACGACGCTGACCGTCTACCCGGTGCGGGTCCGGTCCGGCGTCGTGGAGGTGCGGGTCGGGGCGCCATGGTGAACCGCCATGGGCCGCTGCGCGGCTTCCGGGTCGGGGTGACGGCCGCCCGGCGTCGCGAGGAGCAGGTGTCGCTGCTGGAGCGTCGCGGCGCCGAGGTCACCTGCGCGTCGGTGGTGCGGACCGCCCCGCTGACCGACGACTCCGACCTGCTCGCCGTCACCCGCGGCTGCCTGCGGCGACCCCCGGACGTGGTGCTCGCCACCACCGGCGTCGGGTTCCGCGGCTGGTTCGAGGCCGCCGACGGCTGGGGACTGGGCGAGGAGCTGACGCAGGCGCTGGGCGGGGCGGAGGTGTACGCCCGGGGCGCCAAGACCGTGGGCGCCATCCGCGCCGCCGGGCTGCGGGAGGCCTGGTCGGCGCCCACCGAGACCTTCGACGAGCTGCTCGGCCACGTGCTCGACCGCGGCGTGCGCAGCCGCCGGGTGGTCCTGCAGGAGCACGGCGAGAGCCTGGCCTCGGGCGTCGCGGCGCTGCGGGCGGCGGGCGCCCGGGTCGAGGTGGTCACGGTCTACCGGTGCGAGAACGCCCCCGACC
>JALZDI010000081.1 GCA_030862655.1 Actinomycetota bacterium
TCGTACGACCTCAAGCGTGCGGTCGGCCACTCGGTCGGCTACTTCTGGCCCTTTCCCCATGCGCAGCTGTACTCCGAGCCGAAGCGCCTCGTCGACCTCGGGCTGCTCGATGTGACGCTGGAGAACGAGGGTCGCCGCAAGCAGACCTTCACCATCACAGATGCCGGCCTCGAACGGTTGCGCGAGTGGCTCGCCGAACCCACGACCGACCAGATGCAAGTGCGCGACGTCGCCGAGCTGAAGCTCTTCTTCGGTGAGCTGGCCACGCCGGACGACATCCTGGCACTCGCCAAGGAGCAGGTCGCCCAGCATGAAGACCGGATCGCCGTCTACGAGCAGATGCAGGAGCGCTTCGGTGGCCGCACCGAGGTGTCGGCCCGGATGGTTCCCCTACGCCTTGGGTTACGGCTCGAGCGCGCCGCACTCAGCTTCTGGCGGGAGCTGTATGACGAACGCTGCACCGCCAGGTGACTATTCGTCGCCGAACGTCCCAGCGTCCCGGCTGTGAAGGAGGAGTGGCACCACATGATGACTGTGATCACCACGATGAGGATTCCCGCGGACGCCGAGGAGGACTGGGACTTGCTCATCAACCAGCGCTTCGAGTCCGCCCACAACCGTCCCGGCTGGATCTCCGGACAACTCCTTACGCCGACCGACTCACAGGAGACGCGACTCATCGTCGGAACCTGGCGCAGCAGGGACGACTGGGAGTCGTGGCACAACGACCCCGCCTTCCTCGAGCAACGCGCCAAGCTGGAAGATCTCGACACTGAGCAGCAGGCCACCACCTGGTATGAGGTTGTCGCACACGCGCACGCGGATGACTGACTGTCGCCCAGCTTTCCGGGTGATTCCGTTACGTGCCATTGGACCCCCGTGCCGGGGCGGAACGCCATGCTGTGGCGCCCACGGGTCAGGTCGCGTTCCAGCTGAGGCGTGTGGTCAGGTTGCCAGTCCCCCTCGGACACACGCTGCGAACTCGCCCCGTCGGCACGCATGGATCGCCCTCCGAACGGGAATAGACCCGCCAGGAGGGAAGCCGATCCACGTCGACATGGCCGCAGGGCCGGGAAGTACGAGACCGCCTCCATGCCCACCCCCACCAGCAGGCCCCGCCCTGCCGTGCTCGACCTTGAGCAGCACCCCGCCGCCGTGCGCCGGGCCCGCCGCTTCGTGCAGGACCAATGCCACGCCGCCGGCATCAACGGCGAGACCAGCGAGACCGCCGTCCTGCTCACCAGCGAGATCGTCACCAACGCGTTCCTGCACGGCCAGAGCGGGGCCTGGGTGACGCTCACGGCCTCCGAGGACAGCCTTCGGGTCGAGGTCGGGGACGGCAGCGCTCGGCAGCCGCGTCTGGTGCACACCGACCGCGAGGCGCTGCACGGCCGGGGCCTGGCCATCGTGGACACGCTGGCCGCGGCCTGGGGGGCGACCGGCCACCGCCGCGGCAAGGTCGTGTGGTTCGAGCTGACCCGGAGAAGACCCACGCCGCGCTGACGCCGACTGTCCGGGTCAGTGGTGGCTCGGCCCCAGCGCGAGCAGGGCGATGTCGTCGCGCCGCACCGACCCTCGGCGCAGCGTGGTCACGACCGTGTCCACCACCGATGCCGGCTTGGCCGGCGCGGAAGCGACCAGGTCGCGCCGGCCCTGGTCACCCAGCCGTTCGCCGTCCTCGGCGGGAGCGTCGGTGGCGCCGTCGGTGTACAGCAGCAGGACCTCGCCGTCGTCGAGTCGCTCGACCACGGTGTTGGCCAGCACCGGGAGTCCCACCCCCATCAGCAGCCCGTCGCTGTGCACCTCGCGCACGGACGCCGGTGCCGGAGGCGTCCGGGCTGCGGATCAGCGGTGCAGGGTGGTCCGCGCTGGCCACCCGGATCTCCAGTCGTCCCGGTACGGCCTCGAACGTCACCAGCACCACGGACACGGTGCGCCGGTCGAGGCCGAGGTGCCGGATCGCGACCTGGGTCTTGCTCAGCGCACCGGCCGGGTCGTCGGTCTCGTGCAGCGTGGCGGCCAGCACCGGCCGGATCAGGCCCGTGACCGCGGCCGCCTCCGGCCCCTTGCCCTGCACGTCGCCCAGGGCCAGCCACCAGCGGTTGCTGCCGGTGCTGATCACGTCGTAGAAGTCCCCGCCGACCATCGCGCCGGGTCCGGCCGGCTCGTAGGCGGCTGCCAGCTCGACCGTCGGGATCGTCGGCAGCTCGACCTAGCGCTGTTCGGTGATGTCGGCGGTGACCCCCAACGACGCGCACGCCGCCGTCTCACAGGGCTCCAGCCGCGCCACGCACGCCTCCGCGCGTTCCACGGCCTCGTTGACGTCGTACTCGAAGGTCCCCATGCGCCCGGCGCCGAGAGCCAGGGCACAGCGCCGTCGCAGGGAGGCCTCGTCCATGATGCGATGCTAGCCGTCCGCGCCGAGCCGCGGGTGCGCCTCGAGGTAGTCGGCGAACCGCTCGTCGATCTCCTCCTCGGCCAGCCCGAAGTCGGCGAGTGTGTACCGGTGGGCCGGCCGCCGCGCCCCCGAGGTGCTCTGCCGGTGCATCTCCTCCATCGTGGCGCGGGCCTGCACGCTCAGGTCGAGGCCGAAGGCGTCGTACACGCCGGCCGCGGTGCCGACCGGGTCCGCGACGAAGTCGTCGTAGTAGACGTCCACGAACTGGGCCGGGTCGTGCTTGGCCCGCTGCGCGGCGAACAGGTCGAGGCCGCGGCCCAGCAGGTCCCGCTGGTCACGACCCACCACCGCGCCCGTGAAGACGTCCGACCATCCCTCGGCCGCCTGCGCGCTGAGGCTGCAGGCCGAGGCGACCGCGACGCGCGGCGACCGGTGGGTCTGCACCACCAGCGCGTCGGGGTAGGCCGCCATCAGCGCATCCAGCGCGAACAGGTGGCTGGGGTTCTTCAGCACCCAGCGTCGGCCGGCATCGGGCAGCCCGACCAGCTGGAGGTTCGCCCGGTGCCGCCGGTACGCCGGGCTCCAGTCGTAGGCCTGCAGCCACGACGAGTACGACGGGATGTGGGCCAGCGACTCGAACGACACCGAGGCCATGGACTGCCGCAGCAGCCGCCAGCACTCCTCGACCTGGTCGGCGGCGATGTAGTGCACCCCCATGAACTCGGGATGCTCGACGTGGTGCTGCCGGTATCCCTCGGCGATCCCGGCGTACACCGGGTCGGACTCCCAGGTCTCCCGCGGGGGCCGCGGCTGCGGCACCTCGGTCAGCCACAGCTCGAGCCCCTGGTGCGCGGGGTCGGCGGTCAGCAGCCGGTGCAGGGCGGTGGTGCCGCTGCGGGGCAGCCCGGTGACGAAGATCGGCCGGTCGACGGAGACGTCGGCATAGCCGGGGTACTGCTTCCAGCCGGCCTCGCTCACCAGCCGGGCGGCCAGCGCGCCACGCACGAAGGCCCGCTTGACCTTGTTGCCGACCGGCGTGAGGCCCGCCTCGCGGGCGTAGGAGTCGAGCAGCACCCGCAGACCCTCGACGTAGCCGTCGGCATCGTCGCCGAAGTCGTCGAGGCCGGTCAGCCGGGCTGCGGACCCGTGCAGGTCCTCGACGGTGCCGACGCTGTCGCGTCCGGTGCGCACAGCCCTCCTCGTCCCTTCGCGGGTCAGTGGTGGAACTCGCCGCAGTTGACGTCGACGCACTGCCCGGTGACGGCTCGGGCCAGCGACGAGGCCAGGACCACCACCACGTCGGCGACCTCCTCCGGCTCCGGGAGCCGGCGCAGGTCCAGGGCAGCAGCGGTCTCGTCGTACACCTGGCGGGCAGGTACGCCGCGCTCGCCGGCCAGGTGGTCGAAGTACCACCGCAGCGTCTCCGCCCAGATCCAGCCCGGGGCCACGGAGTTGACCCGCACCCCGCGCGGCCCCAGCTCGGTGGCCAGGCTCTGGGCCACCGCGAGCAGGCTCGCCTTGGCCATCTTGTACGGGCCGTAGGGCCTGCGGGAGTGGCGCAGCACCGCCGAGTTGACCATGACCACCGACCCCGCACGCTCGGCGAGTGCGGGCGCGAACAGTCGGGTCAGCCGGAGGGCGGCGAGCACGTTGACCTCGAAGCTCTGGCGCAACGCATCGAAGCCGGTGTCGGCCAGGTCCTGCATCGGCGGCATCGCGAACGCGTTGTTGACCAACGCGTCCACCCGGCTGAGCTCCCCAAGCGTCGTGCTGACGAGATGCTCGGCCGACGTGTCGTCGGTGATGTCGGTCGGCACGACGACCGCACGACGCCCGATCGCGGCCACCTCGCCGGCCACCACGTCCAGCCGCTTCTGCGTGCGCGCCGCGAGCACGACGTCGGCGCCGGCACGGGCCGCCTGCACCGCGACGGCTCGGCCGAGCCCGGGTCCGACACCGGCGACCACGACGACGCGGTCCTGCAGCAGCGGGCTCATCCCAGCATCCGGTCCGCGGTCGCCGCCTGCCGCGCGGCGATCCGCTCGGCGTACTCCTGGGGGCTGATGCCGGCTTCCGCATGGAAGGGCAGCCGGCGCGGCAGGTCGTCGAGACCCATCACCTCCACCTCCGGACCGTCGGCGGGCTTCAGCTCACGCGACAGCCGCTGCCAGCGGATCTGCACGTAGCCGCGGCGGTGGCCGGTGCGCTCCAGCCAGTTGGCCAGGCCCGGGTCACGCTCGCTGACGACGAACCGCATCCGGCCGTCGGCGTCGACCCGGGCCTGGTCGGCGGTGAGGCTGGTCTGGTGGTGGGTGTAGTCCAGCGAGACGTACCACATGCTGCCGAGCTGGATCCCCTGGTACGGCGCGTCGGAGGCCGGCACCGTGACCACCATGACCTGGTCGTCGTCGAGGTCGTAGTGGCCCACGGCGGAGTACTGCGTGGCCAGACCGCCAGGGGTCGTGCGCGGCTCGGTCATCGTGTTCACCGGCAGCTGCAGGTAGTACCACTCGGGGAAGGCCAGGAACGTGCGCAGCCTGCTGAGCAGCAGCTTGCCGGCGACGCGGTAGCGCTTGGCCATCAGGTCGGTGTCGACGGCTGCGGGCGCCTGGCCGACCGTGTCCGTGCGGTGGATGCGCAGGGTGCCGGGCCGTTCGCGTGCCCAGTCGCTGAAGACCTCGCGGACGACCAGCATCGCCGAGCCCGCGCCGAGCGTGAAGTGGTTGCGGCCGCCGCCGTCGCGGACGGGCCCGAACCGGACCTCGAATGACCCGTCGTCGGCGACGTCGATCTCGCGGTCGTCGAAGGCCGCGAGGCTGTCGGGCACGTCCACGGGCGTGTAGTCGCCGTTGAGTACCTGGAAGGAGAGGTCGGCGGTGGTGCCGCGTCGGCCGGTGACGACGTACTCGGCGTCGTCGCGGATGTTGGCGTGGAAGTACAACGTGTCGGGGTTGTCCAGGCCGAGCTTGGTGTGCGGGCCGGTGGAGCGGACGAAGAACGGGAAGTCGCGCTCGTAGGCCCACGCCATCTGCAGCGAGGCCCGGATGCTGCCGGCGAGGTAGTCGTACCCCTCGGCCAGGTCCTGCTCGCTCTGCACGTGCGGGGCGTCGCGGATCACCTGCTCGGCCTCCAGGACGGCGTCGGCGAACGTCTGGGTCATCTGGGTCATCCCGCCGTCAGGACTGTCAAGGCTCCCCATGCTCTCAGCGCACCCGCCCGATCACGGACTCGGCGTAGCGCTCCAGATGCGCCACCTTGTCGGCGAGCGGCTCGGTGTCAGGGCCGAGCTGGTACGGCACGCGGAAGCCCACGATCACGTCGGTGACCCCCTTGTCCTCGAGCCGCCTGATGCCGTCGCGGTCGTAGGCATCCATCGAGATCACGTGTACCTCGAAGGGCCGGTCGGCGGTGCCTTCGGCCACCCGCAGCTCGTGCAGCCGTACCAGCAGGCGGTCGAGCTCCTCGGCGTCTCCCCCGGCGTGCATCCATCCGTCGCCTCGCTGGGCGGCCCGCCGCAGCGCCGCGTCGCTGTGCCCGCCGACCAGGATGGGCACCGGCTCGCTCGGCGCGGGACAGATCTTGACCGGGTCGAGGTCGAACACCTCGCCGTGGTACTCGAAGTACCCCCCGCCCATCAGACCGCGGACGATGTCGATGGCCTCGTTCATCCGCCGGCCACGGCGCTCCCACGGCACCTGGCAGACGTCGTAGTCCTCGCGCCACGGGCTTGCGCCGACACCGAGCCCCACGCGGTTGCCGGTGAGGATCGCCAGCGAGCTGACCTGCTTGGCGACCAGCACCGGCGGGCGCACCGGCAGCTTCAGCACGAACGGCGTGAACCGCAGCCGCCAGGTCACCGCGCCCATCGCGGCCATCAGCACGAACGGCTCGATGAACGCCTTGTCCTCCAGGAACTCCCGGCTGCCGTCCTCGGTGTAGGGGTACACCGAGTCGGACTCCTTCGGGTAGACGAGGCTGTCGGCTACCGTCACCGAGTCGTAGCCGGCGGCCTCGGCCGCCTGAGCCAGCGGCACGTAGAACGTCGGATCGGTCATCGCCTCGGCGTAGGTGAACCGCATCGCGGGGCTCCAGGCTTGTCGGGTGCGGGACAACCCAAACATTAGAACACGTTCTACTATGCTGTCACCAGCACGCTCCGACGAGCCGGAAGGACCCACGCATGCTGAACCAGCAGGAGATCTCCGACCGCCTCGAGATCACCGACCTGCTGACCCGCTACACGCTGGCGATCGACCGGGGCGACTGGGACGGGCTGGACACGGTCTTCACCGACGACGCCCGCATCGACTACTCCGCCACCGGCGGGACGGTCGGCGGCTACCCGCAGGTCAAGCGGTGGCTGGCCGAGATGCTGCCCATGTTCGCACGCCGCCAGCACGTGCTGGGCCAGGTGCAGGTGCGCCTGGACGGCGACACCGCGGCGGCCACGGCGTACTTCCTGAACCCGATGGTGCTGCGGCAGCGGGACGGCTCGGAACAGGTGTGCGAGTTCGGCGGCTACTACCACCACACGCTGGTGCGCACACCGCACGGATGGCGCTCCCGGGAGCTGGTGGAGGAGCTGGCATGGAAGCGCGGGGCGCCGCAGC
>JALZDI010000385.1 GCA_030862655.1 Actinomycetota bacterium
CTGGCGCGTGAGGTGGCTCAGGCGGGTGGAGAGACGAACACCCTGCAGCACGGGTTCGTCGCCACGCTGCTGGACCAGATCGCCACCTCCGGCAGCGACGAGCGCGGACGGGTGATCCACGTGGAGACCAAGGGCCGGCTCTTCCTCGACGCGCCGGCGCTGCGTGCGGACCCTCCGGTGCTCGCCGGCTCACTGCTGGTCGAGGACCACCCGGCCTACGTGCTGCGCAAGCTCTTCCTCTTCAGCGCGGGTCACACCGCCGCGGCCTTCGTCGGCCGGCTGCGGACGCACACCCTCATGAGCGAGGCGCTCGCGGACCCGTTGGTCGCGAACGTGGTGCTGGCGGCGCTCGGCGAGGCGCGCACAGGGCTCGAACACTGCTACGGGGCGCACTTCTCGGGCGACGAGGAGGCGGTTCGCGACTTCCTCACCCGGTACGCCGACCCGGACCTGGGCGACACCCTGGCGCGGGTGGCCAGAGACCCGGGACGAAAGCTGGTCGCAGACGACCGGGTCTGCGGCCCCGCCCGCCTGGCGCTCGCCTCCGGTGTACCGGTGCCCGCGATGGCCCTGGTCGGCGCGGCCGGGCTCTGCGCGTACCAGACCGACCTGGTGGGGCGGCCGTTCCCGTCCGCTGTGAGCGCGTCGGCCGGCGCGGCGCTGATGTCCTGCGTCAGCGGCCTCGCCCCCCGTCACCCGTTCGTGCAGGCGTCCGGCACGGCGTATGCGGCGCTGTCGCACCGCGACCTCGAGGAGGTCGTGCAGGACCTGCGGCTGCGGGCCGCCGACGCGGGGCCGTCCGGTCGTGCCGACCGTCGGCGAGGGCGACGACGATGACCGACGACCGCGCCGACCGGCCGGGTGTCACGCTGATCATCCGCCGTGACCGGCTGCGGCGTCCCGGGCACCTGGTGCCCCTGCTGGTCGTGCACCTCCAGCACCGGGGGGCCCAGGTCGCCGTCATCGACCCCGACTCCGAGCCGGTGCCGCTGCAGCTGCACGTCGACGAGCGTGGTCTGTACGTCCTGGTGTCGCCCAGCGACGCGGCCCTGTCCCTGGCCGGGGCGCTCGAGGAGGCGGGCGCGGCCCTGTTCACGCCGTACCCCGCCGCGGCGGGATGCCGGGACAAGATCGTGCAGACCGCCGTGCTGGCCCGGGCCGGCATCCCCGTTCCCGCCAGCTGGCTGACGGTGCACCCGGAGGTCTTCGCCGACGAGCTGAGTTCGGGGCCGCTGGTGTTCAAGAACCCGCGGGGCTCACGGGGGTACGGCGTGCACGTCGTGCATCAGCGTGACGACCTCCGGCGGTTGCCCGCGGGCAACCCCTGGCTGGTCATGCGCTACCACCACCCGGACGGCCCAGACCTGAAGCTCTACCGGATCGGCGACGAGGTCCACGGGGTCTCTCGCGCCTTCCCGGCGACAACCCCGGAGGAGAAGGTGGGGCGTCCGCTCGTCGTCGGCCCCGAGCTGCGTGAGCTGGTCCTCCGCTGCGGAGACGCCTTCGGTACGGCGGTGTGCGGTGTCGACGTCATCCGCTCGCACGGCCGCCCGTGGGTGGTGGACATGTCCAGCTTCCCCGGCTTCAAGGGCGTGCCCGACGCCGCCGGGCGGCTCGCCGGCGTCATCCTCGAGCGGGCGCGCGCGCACCGCCTGGAGCGCGCGTCATGAGGCTGTTCTTCCTCACCGCGACCCGTGTCCCCGACGTCCCCAGCCCGCTGCTGCTCGAGGTGACCGACCTGCTGCGCCGGCGTGGGCACGAGGTCGGCCACGCCACCTTCGAGAAGACGCTCGTCGACGTCGGCCGGCTCGTGCCCGACCACGACCTGTACCTGCTCAAGTCGCACACCGAGCTCAGCCTGTCCGTCGCGGCGCTGCTCGACGAGCAGGGCGCCCGGCTGCTCAACCCCTTCGACGGGTCCGCCGCGACCCAGGACAAGCTGCGGACGCACCGCCGGCTCGAGGCGGCCGGCGTACCCGTGCCCCGCACCCTGGCCACCGGCGACTACTCCTGTGTCGCCGCGCTCCTCGGCGACGGCCAGCCACTGGTGCTGAAGCCGGTGCGCGGCCACCGCGGGGCGCAGGTGGAGGTGGTCCGCGACCCCGGGCAGCTGCGCGGCCGGCCCGCGCCCCCGGCCCCCGTGCTGGTGCAGCGCCTCGTGGACGGACCGGGCGAGGACCTGAAGGTCTACGTGGTCGGCAGTCAGGTGTGGGCGGTGCGCAAGCCGTTCGGGCCGCTCAGCTTCACGCGACCCGGGCACGCCGTGACTGTCAGCCACGAGGTCGAGGACATAGCGCTGCGTGCCGGCGCGGCGATGGGTCTGGGGATCTACGGACTGGACGTGATCGAGAGCCCAGAGGGTCCCGTCGTCGTCGATCTCAACTACTTCCCCGGCTACAAGGGGTGCACCGGTGTCGCGGCGCCCATGGCCGCCTACATCGACGCGTACGCCCGCGGGCTGGTGCACATCGACACCGCGTCGTGCCGGGTCCTGTCTCGGCACCGGGCCACCGGGCCACCACGGGAGCCGGTGGGCTGATGCATCGGCCGAGGACGGTGACCGCCCTTCTCCTGGAGGGCTTCTCGTCACGCCTGGCCTTCGGTGTGCTGGCGTTCGCCCTGCCGCTGTACGCGCGAGAGCTCGGCATGTCGATCGCGGCCATCGG
>JALZDI010000386.1 GCA_030862655.1 Actinomycetota bacterium
GGCGGCCTGGCCGCGGTGGCGGCCGGCGGCGGCCACGGCGGCGTTGGCGCTCGCCGTTCTCGCGACCAGCGGCGGGCTGGGCGCCTACTCGACCGCGACCTTCTCCGCCCAGGTCGCCCAGTTCCTCGTGCTGTTCGTGCTGGTGCCCGTCCTGGTGGCGCTCAGCGCGCCGGTCACGTTGGCGTCGCGGGCCGGGATGGCCCCGCTGTCCGGAGGGCCGGGCGCGCGGACGGTGGCCTCGCTGACCGACCCGCTGAACATGCTCATCCTCGCGACCGTGCTGCTGTTCGCGCTCTACGCGACGCCGCTGCTGGAGCAGTCGCTGCAGAGCGCGCCGCTGCACCTGGCGGTGAACCTGGCCACGCTGCTGGTCGGCTGCCTGTTCTGGTGGTCGGTGCTCGGCGTCGACCCGGTGCACACACCGCGGCCCCGCCCCCACCGGGTGTGGGTGCTGCTCGGCTTCCTGACGCTGATGGTCGGGGTGGCGGCCCGCATCCACCTCAGCGAGGTGCTGCTGGCCGGCGCGTGGTTCAGCGACCTCGACTGGAACTGGGTCGACCTCCCGGCCGACCAGCGCCGCGGCGCCGAGCTGATGTGGGGCGGGGCACTGCTGCTCGGGCCGCTGCTGGCGGCACTGGTGGTCACGGGGACGCGGGGGCGCGGCGGTCGCTCAGCGCCCGCATCACCGGCGTCGCGCTGACGCCGTGCACGATCACGCTGAACAGGATCGTGAACGCCACCGTCGACCACAGCCAGGACAGCTCCCCGGTGAAGGTGGCGCTGGCGAAGGCCAGGTAGTACACCGAGCTGATGCCCCGCACGCCGAACGCGCCGATCGCCACCCGCTCGCGCAGTGGAGCCCGCACGCCCGCGAGTGACAGCCACCCGGCGACGGGACGCAGCACGACCACGAGGAGCGCCCCGACCAGGGCGCCGCTCCAGGTGAGCGAGGCGAACAGCCCGCTCGACATCGCCACGCCGAGCAGCAGCAGCACGCCCCAGGTGAGGATGCGCTCGAACTGCTCGATGAAGTGGTGCAGCTCGTAGTGGTAGGAGTGCCGGCGCTCGGTGTTGCGGATCGTCAGCGCGGCGACGAACACGGCGATGAAGCCGTAGCCGTGCACGAGCTCGGTCAGCCCGTACACCCCGAGCGTCATGGCCAGCGCGAGCATCGGCTCGCCGTAGTCGGCCAGCCGCAGCTTGGGCAGCCGGGCGGTGAACGCCATCCGTGCCAGCAGCCAGCCGGTCAGCCAGCCGAGCGCCACCCCGATCGCGACCTTGCCGAGCAGGTCCCACGCCAGCCACCCGCCCAGCCACGACGACGGGCTGCCGGTGGCCCACAGCATCGCGGCGGCGACGAACGGGAACGCCAGCCCGTCGTTGAGTCCCGCCTCGGAGGTCAGCGCGAACCGCACCTCGTCCTGCTCGTCGTCGGTGGCCCCGTCCCCGGTCGAGGGAGCGCCCACCTGGACGTCGGAGGCCAGCACCGGGTCGGTCGGGGCGAGCACCGCCCCGACCAGCAGCGCGGCGGCCGGCGACAGCCCGGCCAGCCCCCACCCGAGGACGGCGACCGCGCCGATGCACAGCGGCATCGCGACCAGCAGCAGGCGCCACGTCGCACGCCAGCCGCGCAGGCTCGGCCGCCGGTCGATGGCCAGCCCGACGCCCATCAGCGCGACGATGACGGTGAGCTCGGCCAGGAGCTTGGCGTAGGCGAAGTTCACGACCGGGTCGATGGGCTCGGCCTCGATGAACCCACCCAGCAGCAGCCCCGCGCCGACGAACGCCATCGGGCCCGACACGGCGTACTCGGCGAGCACCCGGGGCAGGACGGCCCCGGCCAGCAGCGCGATGCCGGCGACCAGGTAGAGCGAGTCGCCGTCCAGGGTCACCCGGACACCGTAATCAGCGACCGGGCGGCGTCGGTGATGATGGGGGCATGCGCACTGTGGATATCCGCGGCGACGGGATCCGGCTCGGCCAGTTCCTCAAGCTGGCCGACCTCGTCGACAGCGGGTCGGACGCCAAGCCGCTGCTGGCCAGCGGTGAGGTCCAGGTCAACGGCGTCGAGGAGACCCGGCGCGGCCGCCAGCTGGTCGGCGGTGACGTGGTGCGCGTCGGCGATGAGCAGGTGCGGGTGGCTACTGGGCGTGGGTGACGTAGCTGGTGAGCTGGTCGCGCTCGAACTCGAGCTCGCCGATCCGTGACTTGACGACGTCGCCGATGCTGATGATGCCGGCGAGGCTGCCATCGATCATCACCGGCACGTGCCGGATGCGCTGCTCGGTCATCAGCCGCATCAGCGAGTCGACCGGCTCGCTGGGCTCGGCGCTGTGCACCTCGGCGGTCATGATCGACTCGACCGACGCGTCGAGCACCTCGGGGCCGTCGGCGAGCCGACGCACGACGTCGCGCTCGGACACGATGCCCTGGACGGCGGTGCTGTCGGAGGCGACCACCACCGCGCCGATGTTGTGCTCGGCCAGCACGGCCACCAGGTCACGCACGGTGGCGTCGGGTCCGATCGTGACCACCTGGCCTCCCTTGGCCCGCAGCACCTCGCTGATGCGCATCCTCGTCCCTCCGCTCGCGTCCTTGTGTGTTCAAGGCTAATGCGGTTGCCGTACCCCGCGATAGGGCCCGAGCCGGCCGGGTCAGCCGGGGG
>JALZDI010000082.1 GCA_030862655.1 Actinomycetota bacterium
TCGCACTGATGATCCCGGCGTTCAACAACCTGTTCATCCAGCTGCTGAAGAGCACACCGCTGCTGTACTCGATCACCCTGCTGGACCTGATGTACTACGGGGACGCGTTCCGCCTCAACGGCGGCGATGTCGCGGTGATCTACACCACGCTGCTCGCGATCTACTTCGTGCTGACCTACGCCTTCACGTTCCTGTTCACCACCGCCGAGATCCGCGCCAACCACAAGCTCGGCCGCCACGAGGGTTTCGCCAGCATCTTCCGCTCCATGCGGGTCACTCGTGAGCCCGACGACCTGGTAGGACACGCATGATCTGGGACATGGACTATGCGCTTCGGTCTCTGCCGGAGCTGCTGACGCACTTCGCGCGCTACACCCTGGTGCTCACGGTGCTGGCGACGATCGTCGCCGCCGCGCTAGGGCTGGTGTTCGCCATCATCCGCTGGGTGAAGGTCCCGGTGCTGTCACAGGCGGTCTGGGCCGTCATCGAGTTCATCCGCAGCACGCCGTTGCTCATCCAGCTGTTCTTCGTCTTCTACGTGCTCCCCGAGTTCGGGGTCACGCTCTCGCCGATGGTCACCTGTGTCGTGACCTTCGGCGTGCACTACGCGTGCTACTACGCCGACGTCTACCGCGCCGGCATCACCGCCGTGCCCGTCGGACAGTGGGAGGCCAGCACCGCCATCCACCTGAGCCGCGGACGCACCTGGGGGCGCGTCATCCTGCCGCAGGCGATCCGCAACGTGCTGCCCTCCCTGGGCAACTACGTCGTCGCGATGTTCAAGGAGACGCCGTTCGCCTACTTCGTCACACTCCCCGAGCTGCTGTTCACCGCGCGCCAGTTCGGCAACGACACGTCGGAGTACCTCGAGCCGCTGACCCTGGCCGGGCTGATCTTCCTCGCGGCCAGCTATCCGACCGCGCTGGCGCTACGCCGGCTGGAACGGCACCTGGAGCGGTCGCCGGCCACCTGAGCCGGCGACCCGCCCCGTCTCCGGGTCAGCCCTCGGTCTTGCAGAGCTCCTTGATCGTGGCCTCGCGAGCGGCTTCGGCGTCGAAGCCCCACTCGTTCATGATCTTGTCGAACGCCGGCGTCTGCTTGAAGGCTTCCATCTCCTTGTTGTACTTGTCGCGGAACGCCTGGTCGCTCTTGGCGAACGCCGCACCGGAGCCGGTCAACGGGAAGTCGTCGAGCGGCTCGGTGATCTCGAAGCTGCCGCCCTGGTCCTCCTTGAGCTGCTCCAGTGAGAGCGTGGGCAGCAGGATGGCGTCGACGCGGCCCGCCTCCATGCCCTGCAGCGCATCCGGTGCGAGGGGGTAGGTGGGCAGCTGGCTCTCCGGGATGCCGAGCGACTTGGCCGTCTTGAGCTCGAAGCTGGCGGCGAGCACCGCGACCTTCACGTTCTGCGCCTTGATGTCGTCGACCGTGTTGAGGTTCTTCGGGTTGCCGGCAGGCACGGCCAGCGACTCGGTCGACACGATGTCGGGGCTGGCGTAGAGCACCTCGGCGCACCGCGACTGGTTCATGAACAAGCCCGCCGCGATCATGTCCCAACGCCCGGCGTCGAGACCCGGGATCATCGACTCGTACGGCGTGGTGATGCCCTGCACGTCGCCGGCGCCCAGACGCTCGAGCACAGCCTTGGCGATGTCGGGTGCGGCTCCGGTGAGCTCGCCGTTGGGCAGCAGCTTGGTGTACGGCGGCTCGTTGCCGATCGCGATGCGCACCGGCTGCCCACTGTCGATGCGCGCCTGGATGCCTTCACTCGCCGACTGCGGGTTGCCGGGGTCGGTGGTGCTGCACGCGCTGAGCAGCGACCCGCCTCCGAGGGCGGCCGCCCCCAGCGCGGAGAAACGCAGCAGGTCACGGCGGGTGATCGGGCTGTTCTGCGGGTCGGTCACGAGCACACTCCCCTGGTTTCGGGTCATCTCGGTCGTCGTGGTTCCTCGTGACCCTACCGCCAGCCTCGCGACGGTGCGCGTAACGGCTCAGTAACGGCTCAGGGCGGCCTGCACCTGTCGTCCGGCGAGGTTGTGCAGCCGGTAGATCATCGGCCAGCTCGGGTAGCGGTCGGCGCGCACCTTCTCGAGCAGGATCTCGGCGTACTCGCTGAGCTCGTCCGGATCGAGCAGCGCCTCGATGGTCGTGAGCATGTCGACCGAGGGGTACGGGTCGGAGCGCACCCGCTCCATCAGGATCTGCACGAGCTCGTCGCGGATGTAGATCTGCTGGCGGACCATCGGGCGCCTCCTCAGGGTGCTGCTCGGTCAGCGACCCCATACCCAACGCGTGGTTCTGCATGCCCGCCAGGGCAAAGGCGGATCGTGGACGCTCGAGCAACATGACTCGCGTTGCACCCGCCAGGGTGGCGTCGACGACAAGTAGAACGTGTTCTACCCTAAGCTGTCATGAACGTCCATGTGGTGACCGGGTCGGCCTCGGGCATCGGTGCGGCCACGGCCGCTCGCCTGCGGCAGGACGGCCGCCGCGTCATCGAGGTCGACCGCGACCACGGCGACGTGGTCGCCGACCTCGGGGTGCCGAACGACCGATCCCGGGCCGTCGACGAGATCGCCGCCCAGGCCGGGGGCGAGCTCGCCGGTCTGGTCTGCTGCGCCGGTATCGCGGGCACCGGCGACCGCGACGGCGCCGACCTGGTCTCGGTCAACTACTTCGGCGCGGTGCGCCTGCTGGAGGGGCTGCGCCCGCTGCTGGCCGCGAGCGGTTCGGCGGCCGCGGTCACGGTCAGCTCCAACTCGGTGACCTGCCAGCCGGGCTGGCCCACCGACGTCGCCGATGCCTGCCTGGCCGATGACGAGCCTGCCGCCCGCGAGCTCGCCTCGACCGCGGAGGCGGTCCAGGTCTATCCCGCCACCAAGGCCGCGCTGGCATGGTGGACCCGGCAGCAGGCGGTGACCCAGGACTGGGCCGGCGCCGGCATCCGGCTCAACGCGGTGACTCCCGGCCTGGTGGCGACCCCGATGACCGACGGCGTACGCCGCGACCCGGTGCTCGGCGAGCTGGTCGACGCGTTCCCCGTGCCCGTCGACCGCCCGGGGCGGCCCGAGGAGGTCGCCGGGGTGATCGCCTTCCTGCTCTCCCCCGACGCGGCGCTGTGCTGCGGCTCCGTGCTGTTCACCGATGGCGGCACCGACGCCCTGTTCAACCCGCGCCGGCCCGGCCCCGCCGGCTGACGGCGGTCACCCGACGGCGACGCCGAGCCGCCGGGCCAGCGCCATCGCGTCGAACGGTGCGTGCACCTTCGCGTCGTTGTCGAAGTAGACGAACACGTCCCGGCCCTGCGGTGCGGCCGGCATGGCCGGCGCCCTCGTGTGCTCCCCGGTCGGCGAATCCCCCGCCGACCAGCGGCGCACCTTGGCGGCCCACGTGTCGAGCGCGTCGTCGGTGTAGCCGCTGACGTAGAGCTCGTCGGCGCCGTGCAGCCGCACGTAGACGAAGTCCGCCGTCACGTCCTCGAGGTCCGGCCACCGCCCGGCCGTGTCGGCGACCACCAGCGCGATGTCGTGGGCCCGCAGCAGCTGCACGAACTCCTCGGTGCAGTAGCTGGGATGCCGCACCTCCAGCGCGTGTCGCACCGGGCGGTCCGCGTCGGTCTCGGTCCAGGCCCTGCCGTCGAGCCGGTGGTCGTGTCGCGACGCCAGCGCGGCCGCCGCGCTCGTCGTACGCGGCAGCAGGTCGAAGAACGCCGTGAGGCGTTCGGGCTGGAAGGGCAGCATCGGCGGCAGCTGCCACAGCACGGGCCCCAGCTGGGGGCCGAGCGCGAGCAGGCCGGTCGCGAAGAAGTTCGCCAGCGCGGTGTCCACGTCGGCGAGCTTCTTCATGTGCGTGATGAACCGCCCGCCCTTGACCGAGAACACGAAGTCGTCGGGCGTCTGGTCGCGCCAGGCCTGGTAGCTCGTCGGCCGCTGCAGCGAGTAGAACGACCCGTTGATCTCCACCGAGCCCATCTGCGAGGCCACGTAGGCGAGCTCGCGCCGCTGCACCAGGCCCTTCGGATAGAACCGGCCGCGCCAGCCCGGGTAGTTCCACCCGCTGATGCCGATCCTGATCTGCGCCACGCGGCAAGCGTAGGCTGCAAGGGCATGAGGTACCGGACCGTCGCCGAGCACGCTCAGCGCACGATCGTCGCCGTATTCGAGGCCGCAGCCTTCTCGGCGACGTCGCCCAGGGACCCGAGGGCTACCCGTCGGTGCCCATGCACCCCGTACTCGGGCTGGCGGACGGCTGCGCGCGGGGCGGCCGCCTCGTCAGGGCGACGGTGCGCCCGACCCTCGAGGTCGTGCTGACCGAGTCCCCTGGTCACCTCGCCAAGACCTTTCGGCCAGAGGTCGGGCCGGCGCTGGTCGACCTCGGCTCCAGACCGCGCCGTCACCGCCACGGCAGGCGGGGACTGACACGGCGCTGCCTGGGTACGACACCCGCATGCCCCACGTCGATGCCACCGCGTGCGTCTTCGCGCCGACCCCGCTGCTGACGGTCACGGTCGAGGACGGGTCCGACGACGGTGACGAGGTGCACCTGCACGCCGGCGGCCAGGGCTTCTGGATCGCACGGATGCTGGTCGCCCTGGGGGTCCGGGCCGAGCTGTGCATGCCGGTGGGCGGCGAGGCCGGCACCGTGCTGGAGATCCTGGTGGCCGCGGAAGGCGTACGCGTTCGCGTGGGTACGACGACCCGCAGCAACGGCGCCTACGTCCACGACCGCCGCGGGGGCGAACGCATCACCGTGGCCGACATGCCGCCGGCCGTGCTCTCCCGGCACGAGGTCGACGAGCTCTACAGCACCACGCTGGCCGCGGGACTGGCCGCCGACGTGACCGTGTTGGGCGGTCCTGCGCGCCCCGACGCCGTTCCGGCGGACATGTACCGCCGGCTGACCGCGGACCTCGCCGCGGTGGGCAAGCCGGTGGTCGCCGACCTGTCGGGTGACGCGCTGATCGAGGCGGTCCGGGGCGGGGTGACCGTGCTCAAGGTCAGTCACGACGACCTGGTCGAGGACGGCCGGGCCAGCAGTGCGGAGCCCGCCGAGCTGGCCAAGGCGATGCAGCAGCTGGCCGAGGAAGGCGCCAGGCACGTCGTCGTGTCGCGTGCGGACCGGCCGGCGTTCGCCTGGGTGGACGGCGACCTGCTGGAGGTGGAGGCACCGCGGATGCAGCGGGTCGACCACCGCGGTGCCGGCGACTCGATGACCGCGGCCCTCGCGAGCGCGCTCGGCCGCGGCGAGGAGATGGCCGACGCGCTGCGGCTGGCAGCCGCCGCGGGTACGTCGAACATCACCCGACGTGGCCTGGCGACCGGCCAGCGTGAGGTGGTCAGGCAGCTCGCCGAGCACATCGTCGTACGCCCCCTGGACCTGTCGAGGAGCTGAACCGATGCGCGCACTGGTGACCAACGACGACGGCATCCACACCACCGGCCTGCTGACGCTCGCACGCGTCGCGGTCAAGGCCGGCCTCGACGTGGTCGTGGCCGCGCCGCACGAGGAGTACAGCGGCAGCAGTGCATCGCTGACCGCGCTGGAGGAGCACGGCCGGCTGATCGTGCACCAGCAGTCGCTGGACGGGCTGGACGACGTGCGTGCGCTCGGGGTGGAGGCCTCGCCCGGCTTCATCGCCTTCGCCGCCGCCTACGGCGCGTTCGGGCCGCCGCCCGACCTGGTGCTCTCCGGGGTCAACCACGGCCCCAACACCGGCAACGCCGTGCTGCACTCGGGCACGGTCGGCGCGGCGCTGACCGCGCGCACGCACGGCGCCTCCGCGCTGGCGGTGTCGAACATCTCCCCCCGGCCGCGGCACTGGGACACCGCGGCAGCGATGGCCGAACGGTCGCTGTCCTGGCTGCTGGACAACACCGGCGACGAGCCGGTGACGCTGTCGGTGAACGTGCCGGACCTGCCGCTCGCCGAGGTGCACGGGTTGTGCACGGCGCGGCTGGCGGCGTTCGGTGCGGTGCAGGCCGACGTGGGCGAGACCGGTGAGGGCTACGTCACCATGACCTTCTCCGAGGTCGACGAGGAGCCGGAGCCCGGCACCGACGCCTACCTGCTGCGGGAGGGCTGGGCGACGGTGACCTCACTGGCCAGCCCCTGCGAGGCCGGCGGCGTCGACCTGTCGGCGCTCACCGACTCGCGGTAGCGAACCGCCGCCCCGGAAGCGTCCGGAGGCCCGCGGTTGCTCTATAGTCTGCGACCGATGCGAGAAGCCCCGCAGGTGCGCTGCCGCCCGATGAGCGCACACGACCTCCCGTTCGCTGTGGACCAGCACCTGCTCCACTTCCCGGACGGCTTCTTCGCACGCCTTGGCAGGGGATTCCTCACCGAGTACTACCGGGCCTTCCTCACCGGCCCGGACGCGCGCACGTCGATCGCCGAGGTCCACGGCCGGCCCGTGGGCTACCTGGTCGGCGTCACCGACCCGGCCGCGCACCGCCGACACGTGGTCCAGCAGCACGGCCGCGCGCTGGTGGTCAAGGCCGTGCTGGCGATGCTGCGGCGGCCGAGGCTGGCGGTGCGGTTCCTGCGCACCCGCTCGCGCTTGTACACCCGCAAGCTGATGCCCCGTCGGACCGCTCAGTGCCAGCCGACAGGCTCCCCCGACGGGCCCAGCAAGACCGCGGTGCTCACGCACGTGGCGGTCGTGCCGGAGGCCCAGTCGGGCGGCATCGGGTCGGAGCTGATCCAGCGGTTCGACGACCAGGTGCACGCGGCCGGTGGCGAGCAGCTGACCCTGGTCACCGCGGCCGGCGACGACGGAGCCGGCCCCTACTACGAGCGGCGGGGGTGGCAGGTCGCCGGGGAGCGCTGCACACCGGACGGGCTGCGGCTGACCACCTACACCCGTCCAGTCAAGGTCCGCCACAGCCGGCCCACCGCGCGAAGGAGTGACGAGACGGCGTGAGAGCTTTCCCGCGCGGGTTCGCTGTCCTGCTCGTCGGAGTCCTCATGCTGACCGGCTGTACGACGAGCGCGGACGAGCCCGACCAA
>JALZDI010000387.1 GCA_030862655.1 Actinomycetota bacterium
AGGGTCCCCGCTGCGCGGGCGCTCGATCGGCTCCGACACCCTCGGTGCCGCGCTCCGGGCGGCCCGCGACGACGACAGGGTGCGCGCGGTGGTGCTGAGGGTGGACAGCCCCGGTGGCTCCTACGTGGCCTCGGACGCCGTGCGCCACGAGGTGCTGGCGCTGCGCGATTCCGGGCGCACCGTCGTCGCCTCGATGGGCTCGGTCGCCGCGTCCGGTGGCTACTACATCGCGATGCCCGCCGACGCGGTCGTCGCGGGCGCGGGCACGATCACCGGCTCGATCGGCGTCCTGGCGGGCAAGCAGGTGATCCGGGACGCGCTGCAGCGCTTCGGCGTACGCATCGAGAGCGTGTCGGTCGGCAGGCAGGCCGAGATGTTCTCCACCCAGCGCGAGTTCACCGAGGACGAGTGGCAGCGGCTGGAGGTGTGGCTGGACCGCGTGTACGACGACTTCACCGCGAAGGCGGCCCACGACCGGGGCATGGGCGTGGACCGGTTGCGCGAGCTGGCCAAGGGCCGGGTCTGGACCGGCGCCGACGCCCGCCGGCACGGGCTCGTGGACCAGCTCGGCGGGCTCGACGACGCCATCGACCTGGCGTGCGCGCGGACGGGCCTGCGGCGCAAGGACGCCGACGTGCGGACCCTCCCCCGGCCCGCGCTGCTGCAGAACCTGCGTCCGGCGCAGTCCAGCGAGAGCCCGGCCGCCGCCGGGGGCGGGGCCGGGTCCACAGGCGGCGGCCTGCTCGACCAGGTCTACCGGGCGCTGGGCATGCCGGCATACGGCGTGCTGAGCATGCCGGTGCAGTGGGAGCTGCTCTGACAGCCCTGACAGCTCTGGCTGCGCCGACCGGCTGAGCGGAGGCGGGTCAGGCGCTGGCCACCAGCCCGCGCGTCGAGGCCGCAGCCCCGGCCGTGAACAACGGCATGGTCGGGGTGACCCCGCCGTAGGTCGCCTCGGCGATCGCCAGGTTTCGCTCCGCCATCTCGCGGGCCGTGACCCGCAGCGACGGCTCGCCGCTCATCCACGCCTGCATGAGCGACGCCACCACCGGCCGGATGTGCGCGGTGATCATCTGACGCGCGTCGACAGGCCCCGTCACCGAGCCGAACATCACCCACCACGCCCAGGCGGCGGCGCCGGCGTTGGCGACGAAGTCGGGGACCACGACGACACCGCGGTCGATCAGCCGCTGCTCGGCGGCCGCGGTGATCGAGCAGTTGGCCGCCTCGGCGATCAGCCGCGCCTGCACGGACCCGCAGTTGTGCTCGTCGATCGTGTACGAGACAGCGGCCGGTACCAGCACGTCGGTCTCGATGTCGAGCCATGCGGACGAGGGTGCCTCGGTGTCGTCGAGACGCAGCAGGCTGCGGTCGACGACGCCACCGGGCAGCCGGCCGGCCAGCAGGGTCGGCACGTCGAGACCGCGGGTCGTGTTGACGACCACGCCGTTCGCGTCGACCAGGGCGACGACCTTCACGCCGGCCTTGTGCAGGTACAGGGCGGTGGAACCACCCATCGCGCCGAAGCCCTGCACCACCGCGCGGGTGGCCGTCGGCTCGAGCTGCAGCGGCATCATGGCCTGCAGCACGGACTCGGCAACGCCGTACCCACCGATGAGGTCCGACATCTGCAGACCCTCGTCGACGTCGGCGAACAGCCGGCCCACCCGCTCCGCCTCCGCGTCGGGGTCGTCGCTGCGCTGCAGCGGCGCCCGCATCGACGAGGGACCGAGGCCGGCCGCTGCGAAGACGCGGTCCAGTCGCCCCTGAGGAGTGCCGAGGTCGCCCGCGGTGGTCCAGACGGTGTCCAGCAGCGGCTTGACCGCGCGCAGGAAACGCTCACGGACGTCGTCGACGTCGGGCGCGTCGGCGGGGTAGTCGATGCCACCCTTGGCGCCCCCGACGGGCAGGCCGTACAGGGCCGTCTTCAGCGACATCTCCGAGGCGAGGTCGGCGACCTCGCTCATCGTGCATCCGGCGCGGGTGCGCAGGCCGCCGGTGGCGATCCCGCACACGAGCCGGTCCACCACGACATACCCGGTCGCCGACGTATCCGAGTCGGACCAGGTGAACTGAAGCAATGGACGATGTTCTGGAAACCTGACAGGTGTGACCGAAGACATCGGCGACCTCCTCTCTTCGCATTGGCGGCGCCCCCGGTGGCGTTCCCCGCTCGTAGGATTGTCAACAATCCTTCACCGAGATGGTGACGGCTATGCAGCGAAAAATCCAGCCAGATGCGTGAGGAGATCGAAAATGATCCGCCGCGCGGTCCGGGCAGGTGGACGTGCGTACCCCTCAGCGGAACGACGACCCGAACAGGCGGGTCAGCTGACGCAGAACTCGTTGCCCTCCGGGTCGGTCATCACGACCCAGGTCAGCCCCATCTCGGTGATCTCGTCGTGCCGGGTCGCCCCCATCGACTCCAGCCGCTCGACCTCCTCGCGGCGGCGGCCGTCGACCTTGTCGGGCTGGACGCCGACGCTGGCGTGGATGTCGAGGTGCACGCGGTTCTTGGCGGACTTGTCCTCCGGCACCTTCTGGAAGAACAGCCGCGGCTTCACGCCCTCGGGGTCGACCAGGGCCCAGGCGCTGTCCCGCTTGTCCTCCGGTACGCCGATGGAGTCCAGGAAACCCTCCCAGGAGTCGAACCCCTCCGGG
>JALZDI010000083.1 GCA_030862655.1 Actinomycetota bacterium
AGAGCAGGAACTGCAGGTACTCGCTCTGCCAGTTCTCCGTGACGTCCACAGCGAGGTGGCGGAGGTGAGGTACTGCCCAAGGGACACGGTGGCCAGCCCTGAGGAAAGCTGCTGGTTGTTGTGCTCGGCCCAGCCGGCGAAGGCCTGCCCGACCAGCGCGCCGAGGAACAGCAACCCGAAGACCAGGGCCAGTGAGTTCTCTCGCCAGAACCTACGCATGCCGTTCAACCTCACCGGTGCACCAGGCTGGTGACAAGAAAGAAGACCAGTCCACTGAAGATCATGACCAGGTAGACGACGAAGACGGTGCGCACTCAGAGCCCCTTGACCAGACAGTCGTAGGGAAGCGCCGCGCGCGGCGTGCACCCAGCGGCCACGACCCTCCACCCCTCCGGAAACTCAGCGAGGAAGACGATGTCGCCGTCGAGAAGCACCTGGCCCTGGGTGCCGAAGACCCTGCTCTCACGTACGCCGCCCACGGTTGGGAGGTCCTCACCGAGGATCGCGCGTGGGCACGGCTGATTCGCCGCCTGCTCGAGCTCGGCGGCGGTCTGCGGTGCCAGCAGGGAACAGGCGGTCACCCCGTTGCCGCCGGACACGGCCGCGTGGAAACGCGTGGCCGTGTGTGCCGCCGTATCGGCTGCCGCCGGGGGCCCGCAGCCCACGGCTGTCGACCCCACGGCTGCCAGCGCGATGGCGACGCGAAACCGGCGGTACCGGCGGCAGGGCGCGTGAGGAGGTCCGGACACGTGGGTCAGTGTCCCAAATCCTGAGTGCTGACTCCGCCACGGCGCGCCGCCGCCATGTGCGGAGGCAATGTCGGGCAAGCCGCCCAAACAGCGGTTGACGTGAGCCGGTGACGCCTAGCGCGCCAGTGCCTTCTGCAACTGCGCCTTTGTCATCGTCGAGCGACCTCTTACGCCCGCCCGCTTGGCGTCGTTGTAGAGCTGGGCTTTGGTGCGGCCGCCTGGACCGGAACCGGAACGCTCACCGCCGCGCTGGCTGGCAGACATCACAACGCCTCAAAACCGGCCTGCTCGCCCCGACGCGCCATCCCGGTGCACGTCGACGACTACGACGTCTTCCGCTCACCGCTGTCGGACTTCCGCGACCAGGTCGGACGTCGTGGGTTCACAGACAGGGTCACTCACATCGACCGGGGCGAGACCGTCCGCTTCGGTCACCAGGAACCCGCCAAGCGAGACGGCCAGCAATGAGGGGCGTGCCCGACCGGCGCCCTGGTAGCCCAGGAGGCTGAACTGCCGCTACCGAAGCCAGTCGCTTAGGAAGTCGCGCGGGCGATGCCGAGGGCACGCTCGGCGAGGGGCAGCGCGGCCGTCCGGTCCTCGGGCACCAGCCCCACGCGCGTACGCCGGTCCAGCAGGTCGTCGGCGTCGACCGCACCCTCGTGGGTCACCCCGAAGATCAGCTCGGCCAGCGTGACTCCCCCGGGTCCGGGTGTGACCAGCTCGTCCTCGGGGAGGCCGCTGGCCGCGACCGCCTCGTCGATCACGAGGCGGGCCTCGGTGCCGAACCGGCGCACGAGCCGGGCCGGTTCCTCGAGCCTGGTGAGCACCTCGTGCGGCGCGGCGCCGAGCAGCGGCAGGTCGCGGGTGCGGCAGGGGCGGGTCGCCAGTCTGGTGGCGTCCACCGCGTCCTCGGCCATCTTCCGGTAGGTCGTCAGCTTGCCGCCGACGACGGTCACGACCCCGCTGCGCGAGGTCAGCACCGCGTGCCTGCGGGACAGGTCTGCGGTGGAGCCGTTGGCATCGAGCAGCGGCCGGAGACCGGCGAAGGCGCCGACGACGTCGGGGCGGCGCAGCGGTCGGTCGAGTGCCGCGGCGACGACGTCGAGCAGGAAGCCGATCTCGGACTCGGTCGGCTCGGGTACGTCGGGGATCTCGCCGTCAACCGGCTCATCGGTCAGGCCGAGGTAGACCGTGCCCTCGGGCTGGGGCAATGCGAACACGAACCTGCTGGTGCTCCCGGGTACCGGGACGGTCAGCGCGGACGACAGCCCGGGGATGGACTGCTGCCGCAGAACCACGTGGGTGCCGCGGCTGGGCCGCAGCCGGATCTCCTCGACCAGGTCCCCGGACCACACGCCGGCCGCGTTGACGACCCCGCGGGTGCGGATGGTCCGGGTCCGACCGGTCAGCTCGTCGCGAAGGAACACCGCGGTCTGCGTCGCCTCCAGCACACGGACCCGCGTGCGGACCTGCGCGCCGTGCGCCGCCGCCGTACGCGCGAGACAGGTGACCAGCCGGGCGTCGTCCTCGAGCTGGCCATCCCAGTTGAGGAGTCCGCCGCGCAGGCCCGAGGCGCGCAGGGCGGGAGCCATCCGTAGCGCCTCGGCCGGCGAGACGCGCCGCGGGCGCGGGAGAGTCTCTCGGCTGGTGCGGGCGACGAGACGCAACACGTCGCCGGTGCGAAAAGCCGCCGAGGCGAGCGTGGCCTGGGTGAGCGACACGCTGCCAACCAGCGGCAGCAGCCACGGCAATGGTCGGGTCAGGTGTGGCGCCGTGCGCTCCATCAGGATGCCGCGTTCGACCGCGCTCTCATGCGCGATCCCGAACTGCAGCGAGGAGAGGTAGCGAAGCCCGCCGTGCACCAGTTTGCTTGACCAGCGCGAGGTGCCGAAGGCGACGTCGTGGGCGTCGACCGCGAGCACGCTCAGCCCGCGCGAGGCCGCGTCGAGCGCAACCCCGGCGCCGGTGACCCCGAGTCCGACGACGGCCAGGTCGACGTGTCCGGGCGCACCGTCGAGCCCGTGGTGGATCACTGCGTGGCTCGTCACGGCGCGAGGTACCTCCGGACGAGCTCGGCGAGCTCCTCGTCGAGCGAGGCTTGGGCGACGTCGTCGTCGGCCATGGTGTGCGCGGAGAGCACGAAGCCGTGGGCGGCGAGCACGATCGCCCGGGTGAGCAGCACCGGATCTCCGCTCCGCAGGCCGCCCTCCGCCTGGGCCTCGGCGACCCGGTCGGCGAGGAGGTCGAGCACCGCGTCCTGGGAGCGTCCGCGCCGGTCGAGCAGGTAGGGCAGCAGCAGCTCGGGGTCGACGTCGAGGATCCGGCGGAGCAGGTCGTTGTCGCGCAGCGCGGCCACGGCGCCGACCAGGCCGGCCGCGACGCGCTCCGGGCCGTCGCCGGCGATGTCTGATGCGGGCCCCTGGGTCGCGACCGCGGCCGCGACGACCTCGGCCCACTCACGCGTCATCAGGTCACCGAACAGCGCCGGCATGTCCGGATACGTGCGGTAGACCGTCATCCTCGAGACGCCCGCCCGCCTGGCGACGTCGGTGAGCGTGGTGCGCTTCCAGCCGACGGAGAGGATCGACTCGCGGGCGGCGTCGAGCAGCCGGTCGGCCATGGTCCTCTCGACCTCGCTGTTGCGAAGTGACGTCATATGTAACACTGTAACGCATGACGCTCGAGATGCACCCCCAGCGCTGGGGGGACCCGGCCGAGGCCCAGGCACTGCCCGCGTCCGTTCGTGGTCTCGTCGAGGCCTTCGTCGGCACCCGCGACACCCCGGCCGCCTCAGAGGTATCGCTGCCGGCGGCCGGCCTGTCCGAGGAGCTGCTGCGTTTCCTGCGTACGACGGTCGGAGACGACGCCGTGCTCGCCGACGACGCCACCCGTCGCCTGCGCACCCGCGGCAAGTCCACGCCCGACCTGCTGCGTGCGCGCAGCGGTGACCTGGCCGACGCGCCCGACGTGGTCGTGCGCCCGGGTTCGCACGAGGACGTGACGGCGGCTCTGGCCTGGGCGGTCGAGCACCACGTCGCGGTCGTGCCGTTCGGCGGGGGCACGTGTGTCACCGGCGGTCTCGCAGCCCGGCGGGAGGGGTACGCCGGTCTGGTCAGTCTCGACCTGGTGCGGCTCGACCAGCTGCTCTCGTTCGACGAGGTGTCGATGACCGCGGTGCTGCAGCCCGGCATGCGCGGCCCGGCGGCGGAGGAGGCGCTGGCCCGGCACGGCCTGACCCTGGGGCACTTCCCGCAGTCCTTCGAGTTCGCCTCGATCGGCGGCTTCGCAGCGACCCGGTCCAGTGGCCAGTCCTCGGCCGGTTTCGGTCGCTTCAACGACATGGTCGTCGCGCTGCGGGTGGCCACCCCGACCGGTGACCTGGTGCTCGGCTCGTCGCCGGCCAACGCCGCCGGCCCGGACCTGCGTGAGGTCGTGCTCGGCTCCGAGGGCACGCTCGGCGTGATCACCGAGGTCACCGTACGGGTCCGGCCAGTGGCCGCCGAGAAGGTATATGACGCGTGGTCGTTCCCGACGTTCGCCGACGGCGCCGAGGCAATGCGGCGGCTCGCGCAGTCGCACCTGCTGCCGACCGTGCTCCGGCTCTCCGACGAGGGCGAGACCATGGTCAACCTGGCCAGCCAGAGCGACATCGGCGGCGAGGGCCTGACCGGCTGCCTGATGATCGTGGGCCACGAGGGCGCGGCCGTCGCGGCCCGGCGTGGCGAGGTCGCCTCGGTCCTGAAGTCGCTCGGCGGTACCGATCTCGGCGAGGAGCGCGGCCGTGCGTGGGAACAGGGCCGGTTCCACGCGCCGTACCTGCGTGACTCCCTGCTGGACGCCGGCGTGCTGGTGGAGACCCTCGAGACAGCCACCTTCTGGTCCAACCGCGAGCGGGTCTACCAGGCCGTGAAGCAGGCGCTCGAGTCGTCGCTGGGCGAGGGCACGCTCGTGCTCTGCCACATCTCCCACGTCTACGAGACCGGCTGCTCGCTCTACTTCACCGTCGCGGCGCGGCAGGCCGACGACCCGCTGGCGCAGTGGCGCGCGGCCAAGGCGGCCGCCTCCGACGCCATCATCGAGTCCGGCGCGACCATCACCCACCACCACGCGGTCGGCACCGACCACAAGCCGTGGCTGGCCCGCGAGATCGGCCCGGTCGGGGTGGCCATGCTGCGCGGGCTCAAGGACGCCGTCGACCCGACCGGCGTCCTCAACCCGGGAGTGCTGATCCCGTGACCGCGCACGCGAGTGAACAGCCCGGGCCCGGTCGGTCCTACTCCTTCCTCATCAACCCACTCTCCGGCGGTGGCGCCGCCCCGGCGGCCGTCGTACCCGTGGCCCGGATCCTGCGAGACGCCGGCGCCACGGTCGAGGTGACCTACTCGCCCGGGCCCCGGGCAACGGTGAACCTCGTGGAGGCGGCGGTCGCGCGCGGCGACGTGGTGGTCTCGGTCGGGGGCGACGGCATGCTGTCGTCGATCGCGGGACACGTCTCCTCGCTCGGCGGCACGCTCGGCCTGGTGCCGGCCGGACGCGGCAACGACTTCGTGCGGATGCTCGGCCTCTCCGCCGAGCCTGCCGACGTCGCGCGGGTGCTGCTGTCCGGTACGCCGACGCCGATCGACCTGCTCTCGCTGCGGCTGGGGGAGGCGCCTTTGCGGGTCGTGACCGGGTCGGTCTACGCCGGGGTCGACGCGGTGGCCAGTGAAATCGTCGACAAGGTGCGCTGGCTGCCGAGGAAGCTGCAGTACCCCTACGCCGCGGTCCGCTCGCTCGCGACCTACAAGCCCATCGCGGCCCGGGTCGTGGTCGACGGCGCCGCCCACGACTTCCGCGCGGCGACGGTGGTCGTCGCCAACTCGGCCTACTACGGCTCGGGCATGAAGATCGCCCCCTCCGCGTCCGTCGACGACGGGCTGCTCGACGTCGTGGTGATAGAGGCCACGACGAGGCGTGGGCTGATCCGCGCACTTCCCCAGGTGTACGACGGCACCCACGTGGACCGTCCCGAGGTGCACGTGCTGCGCGGCCGGTCAGTCGAGGTCTCGGGTACCCCCGGCGTCCCGGTCGGCGGCGACGGCGAGCCGCTGGGCAACCTTCCTCGCGACCCGGGCTCGCCGGCGGCCGTCGACCTGGTGCCCGGCGCGCTCAGCCTGCTGCTCCCCGCCTGACCACTGACGTCTGCAAAGGCGACGTGGTCCAGGTCGATGGCAGTGTTGCCCCATGGCTCCAGGCCCCGGATACCGCAGACGGGACGAGGTTGCAACGCCTGCACAACGCTGTGGCCAGTCCGACGGCGGTGAGTCTTGGAGTGGGTCCAGGTCTGTACCCACATCGATCGGCCGCACTCCAGGAGAATCGACATGACCGCTACCTACACCTTCGACGTCTTTTCCAGCCTCGACGGCTACGGCGCCGCCAGCGGCAACTGGACCGGCTACTGGGGGAAGCAGGGCCCCGACCTGCTCGGCCACCGCCTTGCCCTGTACACCGGAGAGCAGCGGATGGTCTTCGGGGCCAACACGTATCGGGCATTCGCGCGGATGCTGGCCTCGAGCACCGAGGAGTCCGAAGTGCGTGACCCTTGGGTCACTCGAATGAGGAGCCTGCCGGCGACGGTGGTGTCGACGACCCTGGAAGCCCCCCTCGACTGGCCGAACGCGACGGTCGTGAACGGTGACGCCGTCGACGTCGTCCCCCAGCTCAAGGAGCAGTCCGAGGTGCCGTTGCGCTCGCACGGCAGCCTGTCGATGAACCGGGCCCTGATGGCCGCCGGCCTGGTCGACCGCGTGCAGGTGACGCTCTTCCCCGTCATCACCGGTCAGACGGGGCTGGACCCGATCTTCCAGGGTGCTGCCGACTTCGACCTGGAGCTGGTCGAGAACCGGACGCTCGACCGACACATCCAAGAGCTCATCTATCGACCCACTCTGCATTGACCTGTACGGATCCGCCGAGGTGCGACGGGATGTTGCCCCCGTACGACGGTGTTGGGTCGACTCAGCGGATAGCCTGCTCAGGCCACATGCTGGCCGGTCTCGTGTGACAGACCGAGAACGCCGTCGATGTCAAGGTCACTGAGCCTCGTCGGCCTGGCTGAGCAGGCAAGGATGAGGTTGGCGAGCATCTGGGTTTCCTGTAGCTGCTCGGGGTCCTGCGGCTCGAGATCCAGCTGATCGGGTAGCACGTGGTCCTCCGGGTCTGGGGGAGTTACGGCGAGGGTACGAACCGCCGGCGCGCCTTCCC
>JALZDI010000084.1 GCA_030862655.1 Actinomycetota bacterium
GCCCCACCGAGGAGGACGAGGACACGCCGCTGGAGTTCACCGCAAACGAGCCCGCGACGTTCGACTGCAGCCTCGACGACGGACCGTTCCGCTCCTGCTCCTCTCCAGAGGGTTACGACGACGTCGGCGCCGGCTGGCACACGGTCGAGGTCCGCGCCGTCGACGAGTCCGGCAAGCGCGACGCCACTCCAGACACCTGGCGCTGGCACGCTGAGTCCGCGGACGAGCACGAGAGGGACCGGGAGCAAGAGGGCGAGGACGAGGACCCCGCAGAACGGCTGCTGCCGGACGGGGACCTGGCACCCTGACCTGACGGGCCCCTAGGGTGCGTAGTCGCGTCGCGGCCCGGCGGCGCGAGCGTCGATCGGCTCGGAGGCGTGGAGGTACGTGAAGACGGCGACCGCACTGGTGACGACAGTCATCGCACTCGGCATCACGGTGCCGGGGCCCGCGGGAGCGGAGCCCCCGGACAGCGGCAGCGCGCAGCGGGCGCTGGACGCCACCTCGGTCCGCCTCGGTCCGGTGCGGGACCTGCCCTCGGGGCCCGGAGGGTCGGCGCAGTCCCGTCGCCTGGACACCGCGCCGTACACGATGGTCGCGCTCACCTGGCGGGGCGCGGCGACCCCGGACGTCGACGTGCGGACCCGCTCCGGCCGGTCGTGGAGCCGATGGCACGACCTGGCCCTGCTCACCGAGCACGGCCGGGACGCGGGCACGGGCGAGGCCCCAACGCCGAGCGCGCTGTCCTCGACCGAGCTGCTGTGGGCCGGCCGCTCGGACGGCGTGCAGGTCCGGGTGCACGGGGACGCCGGGCGGCGCACCCGGGTGCGGCTCGTCGACTCCCGGACGTTGCCCACGGACGGGCAGACTGCCCCCGCCCCGTCGCCGCGCGACCGTGTTCCCGACGATGCCCCCGACCCCACGGACGCGCCACAGCCGGACATCCGCAGCCGCGGCGAGTGGGGTGCTGACGAGTCCTGGCGCAACGGCGGCCCGACGTACAACGGCACCATCAAGCAGGCGCACATCCACCACACCGCCGGCACCAACGTCTACCGCCGTGTCGACGTGCCCGCGATCATCCGCGGCGACTACTGGTACCACACGCAGGTGCTGGGCTGGTCGGACCTGGGCTACAACTTCGTCGTCGACAGGTTCGGTCGCCTGTGGGAGGGCCGGGCCGGTGGCGTCGACCGGCCCGTGCGCGGCGCGCACACGCTGGGCTTCAACCATGCGTCGTTCGGGGTCGCGGCGATCGGCGACTTCGAGGTGGCCGAGCCGAGGCCCGAGCTGGTCCGTGCGCTGGCCCGGCTGTCGGCCTGGAAGCTGGACGGCTATGACCGGGAGCCGGCGGGCCGGGCGTGGGTGACGTCGCAGGGCAGCGACCGCTACCCCGAGGGCACGCGGGTGCGTCTGCCGGTCATCGACGGACACCGCGACACCAACGAGACGGCCTGCCCCGGCGAGAACCTGTACGCCGAGCTGCCGGAGATCCGCAAACGCGCGCAGCGGCGCGCCGACGGGTCCGCCCTCCTGGCGGAGCGACCCGCGAGGACGAACCCGGTAGCGAGCCGATAGCCCTGTTGCGCCGGCGGCGGCGCATCGCCGATGAGGCAGACTGGTCGACGTCGGCTACGACCACGGGTGGGACGGAGGCGCTGCTGTGACGAGCCGACGGTACGCCGTGGTCGGCGGCGGCATTCTCGGAGTGGCCGTGGCCAGGCGGCTGCTCGAGGTGGTATCCGACGCCCAGGTGACCGTGTGGGAGAAGGAGCACACCCTCGCCGCGCATCAGACCGGGCGTAACAGTGGCGTGGTGCACGCGGGCCTCTACTACACCCCCGGGTCCCTGAAGGCACGCATGTGCCGCCGCGGTGTGGGCCTGCTCAAGGACCACTGCGAGCGGCATGGCGTCGCCTACGACGAGTGCGGCAAGGTGCTGGTGGCGCTCGACGAGCCGGAGGCCGCCCGGCTCGGTGACATCGAGCGCCGCGCACGCGCCAACGGGGTCCCCGGCGTCCGGCGGCTCGACCAGGCGCGGCTGCGCCGCCTGGAGCCACACGTCCGCGGCACCGCGGGCCTGCACTCGCCGACGACCGCGATCGTCGACTTCCCCGGCGTGACCCGGACGCTGGCTGCGGAGGTCGTCTCGCGCGGCGGGCGCATCCGCACCGGCGTCGAGGTGGTGTCCCTGCGCGAGGGTCGGGGAGAGGTCGTGCTCGGCGGACGATGCCGTGGGGGAGCCACCGAGCACGAGGCCTTCGACCTGGTCGTGCTCTGTCCCGGTCTGCACAGCGACCGGGTGGCCGGTCTGGCCGGCGGCGAGCCGGACCCGCGCATCGTGCCCTTCCGCGGCGAGTACTACCTGCTGCGCCACGACCGTCGCGACGTCGTGCAGGGCCTGGTGTACCCGGTGCCCGACCCCCGCTACCCCTTCCTGGGCATCCACCTGACCCCCAGGGTGGACGGTGAGGTGATGGTCGGGCCCAACGCCGTGATGGCGCTGGCCCGCGAGGGCTACAGCCGGCGTTCGGTGTCGCTGCGCGACCTCGCCGAGACGGCTGCGTGGCCGGGCTTCGGCCGCTTCGCTCGGCGTCACTGGCGCACCGGCATCGCCGAGCTGGCCGGCTCGCTGAGCCGGCGCAGGTTCGTGGCCGCCGCGCGGCGCTACGTCCCCGAGCTGACGACGGCCGACGTCGTGCCTGGTCCCAGGGGCATCCGGGCGCAGGCGCTCGACCGTGAGGGCAGGCTCGTCGACGACTTCCGCATCAGCCGCCACGGGCATGTGGTGGCGCTGCGCAACGCGCCGTCACCGGCCGCCACCTCGAGCCTGGCGATCGCCGAGCATCTCGTCGGGATGGTGCTGGACCCGCAGGGCAGCAGCCGAGAGCCGGTGTGACGTGATGTCGGTGCCCCGTGCCGCCATCGTCGTCGAAGCCGGACGCTGACGCTCCGCGACGGCGCTGGTCAGCGCAGCCAGTCCTCGAGCCGGTCCAGTGCGGAGGCGACCTCGCCCGTGGACCCGGCGAACGAGAGGCGGATGTAACGGCTGCCGGCCTCGGTGTCGAAGTCGATGCCCGGCGTGACGGCGACCCCGGTCTCGGCCAGCACCCGGTGGCAGAAGCCCCTCGCGTCGTCGGTCAGGTGCGACACGTCGGCGTACACGTAGAACGCGCCGTCGGCCGGCGCCCGGTCGGTGATGCCGAGGCGAGGCAGCCCGTCGAGCAGCACGGCGCGGTTCTTCGCGTAGCGGGCCACGTGCGTGTCGGCCTCGCCGTAGGACTCGTCGGTGAACGCGGCCAGCGCGGCGTGCTGGGCCAGCACCGGCGGGCAGATCGTGAAGTTGCCCGTGAGCACGTCGACCGCACGACGCAGCCGCTCGGGCACCAGCATCCAGCCCAGCCGCCACCCGGTCATCGAGAAGTACTTCGAGAACGAGTTGAACACCACGGACTCGCGGGAGGTCGCCCAGGCGCACGAGTGCAGCATCGGCTCGGCGTACTCGATGCCGTGGTACACCTCGTCGCTGAGCAGCTGCACGCCGTGGTCCTCGCACCACCGCGCCAGCGCCGCGAGCTCGTCCGCCAGCACCATCGTGCCGGTCGGGTTCGCCGGGCTGGCCACCACCAGCCCCTGCACCGGCCGCTCCAGTGACTCCAGCATGTGCACCGTCGGCTGGTAGCGGTCGGCGGGACCGCACGGCAGCTCGACGACCTCGCAACCGAGAGCGGTGAGCACGTTGCGGTAGCAGGGGTAGCCGGGACGGGCCATCGCCACCCGGTCGCCCGGCTCGAACGCGGCCAGGAACGCCAGCAGGAAGGCGCCCGAGGACCCGGTGGTGACCACGACGTCGTCGGCCGCGACATCGAGGTCGTACATCCGCTGGTAGTGCCCGCAGATCGCCTCCCGCAGCTCGGGGATGCCCAGCGCGGGCGTGTAGCCGAGCACGTCGTGGTCGAGTGCGTGCTTGGCCGCCTCCCGCACCGGCCGCGGTGCCGGCGTGCACGGCTGGCCGGCGACCAGGTTGAGCACGTCGCCGTGGGTCCGCTGGCGCGCGGTCGCCGCCGCCAGAAGGTCCATCACGTGGAAGGGTGGTACGGCGGCCCGGCCGGCCACCGCCAGCCTCTGTGCCTGCTGTTGCATGACGTTCCGCTCCGCTGCTCGGCGCCCTCGTCTGGCCAACGTTAGACTCCAGCCCACCACGACAGCGACGCCGAGGGATGCGCGTGACGGCAGACCAGCTCGACGGTTATCTCCTCGTCGGGACCGCCGTGCTGTTGGCCGCGATCCTCGCCGTGCGGCTCTCCGTGCGCGCCGGCCTGCCGAGCCTTCTCGTCTATCTGCTGATGGGCGTGGCGTTGGGCGAGTCCGGCCTCGGCATCCCCTTCGAGAACGCCGGGCTGGCGCATGCGCTCGGGTTCGGTGCGTTGGTGCTGATCCTGGCCGAGGGCGGCATCACCACCCGGTGGTCGGAGATGCGCGAGTCGATGCGGCTCGGTGGCCTGCTGGCCAGCCTCGGGGTCGCGGTGAGCGTGGCGGTGATGGCCGTGGCCACGCACTTCCTGTTCGACCTCGACTGGCGGCTCGCCGTACTCCTCGGTGCCGTCACCTCGCCCACCGACGCCGCTGCGGTCTTCAGCGTGCTGCGCCGGGTGCCGCTGCCCCGCCGGCTCACCGGCGCGCTGGAGGCCGAGTCGGGTCTGAACGACGCGCCCACCGTGCTGCTGGTGACCCTGGTCAGCACCGGAGCCGTGGTCGACCACGGCCCGCTGGCGGTCGCGGGCATCGCGCTGTACGAGCTGGTCGTCGGCGTGCTCGTCGGCGTGCTCGTGGGCGCGCTGGGGGTGTGGGTGCTGCGGCGGGTGGCGCTCGCCTCGTCCGGTCTCTACCCGATCGCAGTGCTCGGCTTCGCCGTCTTCGCCTACGCCGGCGCCGCCGCGCCGCTGCACGCCAGCGGCTTCGCCGCCGTGTACGTCGCGGCGCTCGTGCTCGGCAACGGCGAGCTGCCGCACCGGCTGGCCACGCGGTCGTTCAGCGAGGGCGTGGCCTGGCTGGCCCAGATCGGGCTGTTCATCATGCTCGGACTACTGGCCTCGCCCGGGCGGATCGAGCTCGACCACGTGCTGCTCGGCCTGGCATCCGGCGCGCTGCTGACCTTCGTCGCCCGACCCCTGTCGGTGGCGGTCACGGCCCTCCCGCTGGGCGTCCCCTGGCGCGAGCAGGCCTTCATCGCCTGGGGCGGTCTGCGCGGTGCGGTGCCCATCGTGCTGGCGACGATCCCGCTGGCCGCGGGCGTGGCCGGCGCCGAGGACCTGTTCAACATCGTGTTCGTGATGGTCATCGTGTACACGCTGGTGCAGGGCCCGACACTGCCCGGTGCGGCCCACCTGCTCGGCGTCGTCACCCGCGGCGAGGCCCAGGACGTGGAGGTCGAGGCCGCGCCGCTGGACCGGCTGTCGGCCGACCTGCTGCAGGTGCGCATCCCCGTCGGCTCCCAGCTGCACGGCGTCGAGGTGCAGGAGCTGCGGCTGCCCGAGGGCGCCTCGGTGTCGCTGGTCGTGCGCGGCGAGCAGAGCTTCGTGCCCGACGGCCGCAAGGTGCTGCGCACCGGCGACGACCTGCTGGTGGTCACGCCGCGGCGGCTGCGGCAGGCGACCGAGGAGCGGCTACGCGCCGTCGGCCGGGCGGGGAGGCTCGCGCACTGGTTCGGTGAGCGCGGCCGTCCCGCCGGGGGAGGGTGAGCCCTCACATACCTCCGGCTGCGGCACCTTGATCGACGTGGGCGCGTTGCGGGTCAGCCCGGTGAACTGCCGTCCCACCAGCACGTTGACCCCCGGGCCCAGTGGCTTGCGGCGCTCGGCCACCCGCGCTTGCGGCAGCTGCCGCTGCACCAGCTCGACGGCGGCGGGGTCGGTCGTGCGCCCGGCGACCACGACAAAGCCGTTGACGTCGATCGGCTCGGGGGCGTCGGTCAGCTCGCCCTCGCGGAACCCCTGGTCGGTCAGCGCGTCCATGGTCGCGGTGGCCTGGCCGCCGGGTGCCCCGGCGTTGTAGACGCTGACCCGCACCCGGCGTGCGCGCACCGTCACCGGCGGCGGCGTCGTGCAGGAGGAGGTGGCCTCGTCGTCGGCGGTGGCCGACCCGTCGCCGAAGTCCCAGCCGCGGGTGAGCCCCACCCAGCCGAAGTAGGCCCCGGCCACCAGCAGGGCGAGCAGGCCGAGCATGGTGGCTGCGGTGATGAGTCTGCGCCCCACGGCTCCTCCCCGACGTAGCAGCGTGCTGCGACTAGTGTGCGATGGCGTGCACGCGCGCGTGCAGCACGGTGCGCTGGTGCAGGGCCGCGCGCAGGGCGCGGTGCAGCCCGTCCTCGAGGTAGAGGTCGCCCTGCCACTCCACCACGTGGGCGAACAGGTCGCCGTAGAACGTGGAGTCGGAGTCGAGCAGCGTCTCCAGGTCAAGGGTGCCCTTGGTGGTGACGAGCTGGTCGAGCCGGACCTGCCGCGGGGGCAGCTGGGCCCAGTCACGCTGGCTGAGCCCGTGCTCGGGGTACGGCCGCTCGTCCCCCACGCGCTTGAAGATCACGCCGGCGAGTCTAGTTTCACGCTCACGTGACGGTCGATCGCCATCCTCCGGACAACGCCGCAGCAGCCCGGCGTAGGGTCGGGCAGCCGCGACTGGGGGCGACGATGAGCACCTTCCTGGCCGTCGGGCTGGCGCATCACGGCACACCGCTGCCGCAGCTGGAGCGGGTGGCCGCGGGCGCGTCCGCGCGCGCCGAGCTGCAGGCCGCCGCGCTGGCCGCCGGCTGCGCCGAGGCACTGGTGCTGTCCACCTGCAGCCGCACCGAGCTGCACGTCGTGCTCGCCGACGCCGGGGACGCCGACGCCGACGCCGGAGACGCCCACGCGGGCGCCGAAGCCGCACGCGACGTGGCCGAGCTGCTCGGCAAGGCGCTGACCGGGCACCTGGCCGGCCCCTTGGGCCCACTG
>JALZDI010000085.1 GCA_030862655.1 Actinomycetota bacterium
CGACTCGTCCACCCCCGAGCCCGCCTCCGCCGGCCCCTCCAACGGCGGCCACGCCTTCAGGCACTCCGCGTCGCACACACTCTTGCCCTGCTCGTCGGGGTCGAACATGTACAACGACATCCCCTCGGAGTCGACCAGGATCGTGCCGAAGTCGGACTTCGCGGTCTCCACCGTCGTCGCGGCGCCGGTGCCACCGCCACCGCCACCGGCCGCCTGCGGCTTCCCCTTGATCGGCTCGCCGTCGGGGCCGATGACCCACCACACGTCGCCCACGGCCTGCCCGGTCACGTCACCGGGCTTCTTGTCCTTCACCCAGTAGTACAGCGGCCAGTCGTTGTAGGTCGCCATCGTGGTGCCGTCGGTCGCCTTCGTCGTGCCCAGCATCGACTCGTCCACCCCCGAGCCCGCCTCCGCCGGCCCCTCCAACGGCGGCCACGCCTTCAGGCACTCCGCGTCGCACACGCTCTTGCCCTGCTCGTCGGGGTCGAACATGTACAACGACATCCCCTCGGAGTCGACCAGGATCGTGCCGAGGTCCGACTCCGCTGTCTCCACCGTGGTCGCCACCGCGGCGGCCTCCGTGGTGTTCCGTCCCTCCGGCTCGGCCGACTCGTTCGTCTCACCACCACCACACGCGGCTGCGGCAAGCAGTAGCAGAGCGGCGCCCGCCCTGGCACTGTGAAGGATAAGTTGGTTCACAGGTTCCCTCCCCTGACTCGAGGTGCCAGATGGCTCGGTCACGCAAGAAGCGCTCGGCCGCCGCACCGGGTCCGCAGGAAGTACGGGCGGAGGGCGCCGAGGGATTGCGGGCCGGCGCAATCCCCGAGCCCAGGTCGGACGTATCACCAGGCGTGCACCTATCGCCCCGGGCGGACCGAGCCGCCGACGCGGCACTGGTCGCGGGGCTGGCCGTCGGCGACCCGCCGGCCGCCACGGCGTTCGTCCGCCGGTTCCAGGGCAACGTCTACGGCCTGGCGCTGTCGATCACCCGGGACCCGGCGCTGGCCGAGGACGTCGCCCAGGACGCCTTTCTGCGTGCCTGGCGCGCCGCGGCGACCTACGACCCGGGTCGAGCGTCGGTGACCACCTGGCTGCTGACGATCACCCGCAACACCGCGATCGACGCGGTCCGCGCCCGCCGTACGACGCCCACCGCCCCGCAGGTGCTGGAGGACGTCCTGCAGGAGACGCTCACGGGCAGCGACCCCGCCGAGGCGGCGGCGCACCGGCTCGACTCGGCGCGGGCGCTGCGGCACCTGGCGGCCCTGCACCCCTCCCAGGCGCGCGCGGTGGTGCTCGCCGTGGTCGGCGGGTGTACGGCGGTCGAGGTCAGCGAGCACGAGAGCATCCCGCTCGGCACGGCCAAGACGCGTATCCGCACCGGTCTGATGCGGCTGCGCGAGTCCATGCGGGAGGACTCCCGTGACTGATCACCGTGAGCTGGACCAGGACCTCGTCGAGCTGGCGCTCGGCGAGGTTCCCGAGCCGCGCCGCAGCGAGCTGCTGGGACACCTGACCGGCTGCCCGCGCTGCCGGCTGGCCTACGGCGAGGTGGTCGGCGCCATCGACGCGACCGTGCCGGTGGCACCGCAGGCCTCGCCACCGGCCGGGTTCGACGCCCGCGTGCTCACCGCGATGGGCATCGACACCGGTGGCGGGTCGGTCCGTCCACTGGAGCGAGTGCGTTCACCCCGCATGCTGATCGCCGCGGCGGCCGCGGCGCTGGTGCTGGCGGCCGGGGTCTGGGCCGGCACCGGCGCCCTCGACGACGAGGTGCCGGAGGCGCGCGGACCGGTCGGGGCCTCTGCGCTGGCCACCGGCGACGGCGAGCAGGTCGGCACCGCCGCGGTCGCGTGGATGCACGACCGGCGGGTGCTGGTCGTCTCGATCAGCGACGCCCCGGTGGGCGTCGCCTACACCTGTCGCGTCCGGCTCGCCGAGGGCGGCACGCAGGAGCTTGGCCACTGGGAGGCCTCGTCCCCCGGTGGCGGTACCTGGGTCGTGCCCGCACCGCAGGGGGAGCTCAACAGCCTCGAGATGGTCGTGACCGAGTCCGGTCACGTCTGGTCGACCGCGCCGCTGTCCTGAGCGCGAGGACCCTGGGGGGCACACCCTCGAAGCGGCGGCCTCAGCCGAGGACCTCGTCGACGAAGCACCACCGCCACGCCTCCCCGGTCTCGAAGCTGCGGACCACCGGGTGCTCGGTGTGCTCGAAGTGGCGGCCGGCGTGCCGGCCGGGCGAGGAGTCGCAGCAGCCGACGTGCCCGCACTCCAGGCACAGCCGCAGGTGCACCCAGTGCACCCCCTCGGCCAGGCACTCCTCGCACCCGTCGGGGGTGCGCGGCGCCGGCAGCCGACCCACCGCGCGCAGATGCGCGCACCCACCGCGGGCGTGTGCGGCTGCCTGCAGATCCTCGTCGCGGTCACGCCGACCCTCGACACTCGCACGGTCCAAGATCGTCTCCTCGATGTCCAGCGCGGCCAGCACCCGTTCGATGACCTCGTGCGGAATGCCGCCGCGGCGGCGGACGCGCAGCACCTCCTGGCGCTCGGCCTGCAGCATCTGCGCCCGCAGCCGCACGTAGGTCTGGCTCGGCGCCTCGTCGGTGTCACCGAGCCGCTCCCACACGGCATGGGCGCGGTCGAGGCTGCGGCGGCGCAGCTGCGCGACGACGTCCTCGGGGTCGTCGTCGGTGACCATCTGCTCCAGCCGTCGGATGCCCGCGCTCGCCGCCCGCTGGAACGTCGCCGCCTCGGCCAGGTCGTCCTCGGCCGGGTCCGGTCCCGCCAGCCCCAGCCGCCGTACGACGTAGGGCAGGGTCAGCCCCTGCGTCGTCAGCGTGCCCGCGACCACCACCAGCGCGACCAGCACCAGCACCTCGCGGTGCGGCGTACCCGCCGGCAGCACGAACACCGCGGCCAGGGTGACCACGCCCCGCATGCCGGCCCACGAGATGGCCGCCGGCGCCGCCCACGTCTGCACCTGCTCACGGCCGGCCACCCGGCGCGGCAGCATCCGTGCCGCGCGCACCGCCGCGAACACCCAGGCGAACCGCAGCACGACGACCGCGGCGAGCACTGCCACCGACACCAGCACGATCTGCCCGGTGGGCAGGGTGTTGCGGCTCAGCGCGGAGACGATCTGCTCGACCTGCAGCCCGATCAGCAGGAAGACCGCGTTCTCCAGCACGAACTGGATCGTCGCCCAGTTGGAGCGTTCGAAGATCCGCGAGCGTGCCGACTGCAGCCGCGGCGACAGGTGACCCAGCAGCAGCCCGGTGACGACCAGTGCGAGGACGCCGGAGGAGTGCAGCTCCTCGGCCAGCAGGTAGGCCACGAACGGCGTGAGCAGCGACACCGACGTGTCGGTGAGCGGGTCCTCGATGCGTCGCCGCAGCCGCGCAACGACCGCGGCGACCAGCACGCCGACGAGCAGCCCACCGCCGACCGAGAGCAGGAAGCCGCCGGCGACCGACCAGACGGTGATGCCGCCGCCGAGGGCGGCCACGGCCGTACGCAGGCACACCAGGGCGGTCGCGTCGTTGACCAGGCTCTCGCCCTCGAGGATGGTGATCACCCGGCGGGGCAGGCCCACCCGGCGCGCGATCGTCGTCGCGGCCACCGCGTCCGGTGGGGCGACCACCGCGCCGAGCGCCAGTGCGGCCGCCAGCTCGATGGGCAGCAGCCACCAGACGACGAGCCCCACACCGGCCGTGGTGAACAGCACCAGCCCGACCGACAGCAGCCCGATCGGACGAAGGTTGTGCCGGAAGTCGATCAGTGACGTGCGGATCGCGGCGGCGTACAGCAACGGCGGCAGCAGCCCGAACAGCACCAGGTCGGCGGTCAGCTCGATCCGCGGCAGGAACGGCACGAACGAGGCGACCGCGCCCACCAGCGCCAGGATCAGGGGTCCCGGTAGGTCGTAGCGGCGCGACAGCGCGGCGACCGCGGTGACCACCCCGACCAGCACGACCATCGTCAGCGCAACCTGCACGGGGACAGTCTTCCAGGGGTCGTAGGGTGGACCCATGCCTGAGGTACTCGACGACCAGCAGATCCAAGCGGCACTGGCCGAGCGGCCACACTGGGAGTACCGCGACAACGCCCTGGTCCGCGTCGTCAAGGCGGCCGACTTCATGGCCGGCATCCGGACGGTGGACGAGGTCGCCGTGGTGGCCGAGAGCCTCAACCACCACCCCGACATCGACATCCGCTACACCGACCTGACGTTCGCGCTCACCACGCACTCCGAGGGCGGGGTCACCGCCAACGACGTGGAGATGGCCGGTCGGATCGACCAGATCCTGGCCGGCTGAGCCGACGCCGACCCGGTGGAGGCGTCGTTGACGCCTCAACGAACGGGCGGGCCCGTCCGTGCGCCGCGGATGGGCCGGACGGGCCATGTACACGGTCAGGCCCGGCGACGATGCTGCTGTGCGGGCAAGACCGCCCCGACCCCGTGGGCAGCCGAGGTCGCACCACCGTCCGGCCTGCGAGGTGCCCGATGCCCAGCCGCAGTCTTCGCCTCCTGTCCGGGGCGCTGATGCTCTCCACGGCGTTCGCGCTGCCGGCCGCCGTACCTGCCTCGGCCAACCACGCGACGCTGTTCGGCCTGGAGGTCTTCGAACCGGAGCCCGGCGAGGTGCCGGGCCCGCTGTGCGCCGACACCAGCCGCGGGGTGCAGCCGCCCGCCTCGGCCGACCTGCCGTCGGGCACCGTCCCGGTGGCCGTGCTGCAGGGGTCGGTACGGCGACCGCGCGTGGTGAACCGCTGCCGCTTCCAGGTCAGCACGGGCACCGAGCGGTTCACCGTCTACCGCAGCGCGGAGACCCGTGTCGACAACCGACGGCTGCTGCGCAGCGGCGTGCGAGTCGTGGCCGCGCAGGACGAGCAGACCGGCGTACTCGTGGCCGAGCGGGTCGTGGGTCGCAGCACCGCGCGCAACGAGGCCGAGCGGGCGTTCCTGGCCACGGTCGCGGTGACCACCCGCGGCACCCAGTGGTCGGTGACCGAGGTCGGCGGGACCGGGCGGACGTTCACCTTCGACATGGCCGTCGCCGAGTTCGACCCGCCGGGGCTGGCGCTGGCCGGGTCGCCGGTGACGATCGAGTTCGACACGGTGGCGCCGCCGCCGGACTGACCCTCGTCGACCTGGAGGCCGGCCCGGGTCAGTGTTCGTCGAGGCTGATCACGACGCCGTCGTCGTGCGGGCGCGCCTGACAGGTGAGCACGTAGCCGGCAGCGATCTCGGCCTGGGTCAGCTCGGCTCCGTCCTGCCGAACCTGGCCGCACGCGAGCTTGGCGCGGCAGGTGCCGCACACCCCCTCACGGCAGGAGTAGGGCAGGTCGAGCCCCGCACGCAGCGCCGCGTCGAGGACGGTCTCGCCGCCGCGCACCGCCAGCTCGGTGCGGGCTCCGCGGTCGACGACGGCCACGTGGTAGGCCGTGTCGTCGCCCGGCGCGGTCGTGGGCGCCGGCGACGAGGACGCCGGGGTCGCGGGCGAGCCGAAGAGCTCGACGTGCACGCGGTCGCGCGCCAGACCCTGCTGCACCAGTGCGTCGCGGACCTCGAGCGTCATCTCCCGCGGGCCGCACAGGTACGCGTCGTCGACGGTGTGCAGGTCGAGCATGGGCGCCAGCTCGCGCAGCTTGGTCGCGTTGATCCGCCCGCGAAGCGGGGGCTCGGCCCGCTGGCAACGGCTCAGCACGTGCACCACCCGCAGCCGCTCGCCGTACCTCTCCTGCAGGCGGGCCAGCTTGTCGCGGAAGATCGTCGAGTCCCGGTCGCGGTTGCCGTAGACCAGGGTGAAGCGGCTGCGCGGCTCCACCGCGAGCACGCTCTTGAGGATCGACAGCACCGGCGTGATGCCGCTGCCGGCTGCGATCCCGAGCAGGTGACGCTCGTGCAACGGGTTGGGCTCGGCGCGGAAGCGGCCGGACGGGGTGGCGACCTCGACGACGTCGCCGACCGCGAGCCTGCGGTTGACCCACGGCGACGCGCGACCGCCTTCGACCTGCTTCACCGCGATCCGCAGCTCGCCGTCGGTGACGCCGCTGCACAGCGAGTACGACCGGCGTACCTCGTCGCCGTCGAGGTGCGCCCGCAGGGTGAGGTGCTGGCCGGGCTCGAACCGGAACACCGGCACCAGATCCGGGGGGACGGCGAACGCGACCGAGACCGCGTCGGGTGTCTCGCGGACGATCTCCTGGACCCGAAGCTTGTGGAACGTCGAGCCGCCGCGGGCCTTCGCCGGCGCGGCAGCCGCCGGTGCCGTCGTCGTGGCCGCGGCCGCCATCCGGCGCCGGCGGGGGCGGCGGAACCCGCCGATCCGCGACACGGTGAACACCGCGAAGGCGTAGCAGACCAGCACCGCGGCGCTGCGCAGCCACCGGTTGCCGCCGTCGGTGCCGGCAGTGAACATGTGCACGGTCGCGAGCACGAAGACCACGAAGGCGGTGCGGTGCACCCAGCGCCATACCAGCGGCGGGACACGGCGCTTGAGCAGCGAGGTGACCTCGATGGCGAGGAGCAGGTAGAGGCCGACGACCCCGAAGGCCACCGGGCCGGGCTTGTACTCCGCGGCCAGCGGCACCAGCACCTCGGTCAGCCCGAAGCCGGTCCAGGTGTCGAGGTAGAGCCCCAGCACATGCAGGCAGGTGAAGGACACGGCCAGGCCGCCGAGCATGCGGTGCAGGTCGAGCAGCCACGCGAGCGTGGGCCGGTCGCCGAGCAGTCGGGTGGACAGCAGCAGCCCCCACAGCACGGCGATGCACAGCAGCCACCACGCCGTCAGGCCGGCGGCGCGGGCGAGGTACCACCACAGCCGGTCGTCGACCCCGGTGCCCGCGGTGGTGGCGCTCTCGCTTCCGACGATCGCACCCATCGTCAGGTAGAGCGCGAGGATGCTGACCACCACCGCGGTGACCCGGGCAACGCCGGCGGGGTGTCTCCGCCGGCGCTTCGGCGCCCTCCGGGG
>JALZDI010000388.1 GCA_030862655.1 Actinomycetota bacterium
GTCTCGGCCACACCCGCCCGGGCGGCGTCGTGGAGGTCCAGCAGCGGACGCACCGCCGCCGCCCGACGGGCCTGCTCGACCTGCCGGGCCATCTGGCGGGTGCTGTCGTCGAGCGCGCGCAGGTCGGCGTCGCGCCGGACCGCGTCGTGGTGCCGCGCCTGTCGTTCGGCCAGGTCGCGAGCGGCGTCGAGGGAGGCGCGCGCGTCCTTGGCTCGCCGGTCGGCCTCGTCGCGTCTCTGCGCGGCCTCGGTGAGCAGTGACCAGGTGTGTGTGCGGGTGGTGTCGGACCATGCGCGCGCCGCCTCGGGGTCGAGGTCGTCGGGACGGGTGCCGCCGCTCGCCTCGCCGACCCTTTCGAGGATGCCGGCGACCTGCCGGGCGTGGTCGTCGGCGCGGGCGGCCAGCGTGCGCCGGTGGTCGGCCAGCCAGTCCTCGACGGCCCGGAACCGCTGGGTGCCGAAGATCTTCTCCAGCAGCACGTGCCGCTCCTGTGCCCCGCAGCGCAGGAACGTCTCGAACCGGCCCTGGGGGAGCAGCGCCACCTGGCAGAACTGTGCCAGCGACAGCCCGAGCAGCGCCCCGAGGAGGTCGCCGGCCTCGTCGATGCGGCTGGTGCGCTGCTGCCACCGGCCGTCGGACATCTCCTCGACCACGACCTTGGCGTGCTCCCTCACCAGACCGGTGCCTCGCCGCTTGGGGCGCATCCACTCCGGTGAGCGGGTGATCCGCAGCCGGCGCCCACGCAGCGTCGCCTCCAGCACCACCCGCGGGCCGCGGTCGCGCGGTGCGTGGTCGCTGTGCAGCCGCTTGGCCTTGTCGCGGTCGCCGGGCACCTGCCCGAACAGGGCGAAGCACACCGCGTCGAGCACGCTGGTCTTGCCGGCGCCGGTCGGGCCGCACAGCAGGAACAGCCCGTTGCCGGCGAGGTCGTCGAAGTCGACCCGCTCAGTGCCGGCGAACGGGCCGAACGCCTCGACGTGCAGCTGGTGCAGCCGCATCAGGCGGCGTCTCCGTCGAGCCGGCAGCACTCGACGGCCCGCTGCAGCAGCAGCGTCTCCTGCGTGTCGGCGGGCGTGCCGCGCGCGTCGGCCACGAACCCGGCGGCCACGTCGGTGTCGTCGAGGCCGGCCACCCGCTCGGTCCAGGTGCGTTCGTCGCGCTCGCCGCCGGGGTCGGGGGCGAACTCCAGCACCAGCGCGTGCGGGAAGCGTGCGCGGAGCCGCACCATCGCCTCGGCCGGGCGCACCGGGTCGGTGAGCGTCACCTTGAGCCAGCACCCCTCCAGCGCGGCGTGACCCGAACCGGCGAGCAGGTCGTCGAGGCGCCCGCGCACCGTGGCCACCCGGCGTGGGACCGGGGCCTCGACGAACTCCGCGGCGTGCAGGCCGGTGTCGTCGAGGTCGACCAGCCAGCAGCCCTTGCGGTGGCCGGACTCGGAGAACGAGTAGGCCAGCGGGGAGCCGCAGTAGCGCACCTGCTCGCGGATCGTCTGCCGGCCGTGCAGGTGGCCGAGCGCGACGTAGTCGGCGCCGTCGAACACTCCGGCCGACACCTGGGACACTCCGCCGACGCTGATGTCGCGCTCGCTCTCGCTGGCCTCGCCGCCGGTGACGAAGGCGTGCGCGAGGAGCACCGAGCGGGTGCCCGAGGGGCGGTCGCGCAGGTCGGCGCGGACCCGCCGCATCGCCTCGCCGAGCGCGGCGGCGTGCGAACGCTCGGTGAGCTGCCAGGGCTCGCGGACGGCGTCGGGCTCGAGGTAGGGCAGGCCGTAGAACGCGACCGGGCCATGCCGGTCCTCCAGCATCACCGGCCGGCCGACCCCGGCCGGTGTGGTGCGCAGGTGGATGCCGGCTGCGTCGATCAGGTCGGAGGCGAAGCCCAGCCGGTGGGCGGAGTCGTGGTTGCCGCTGGTGACGACCACGCGCACGTCCTCGGCCGCGAGCCGGCGCAGGGCCTCGGAGGCCAGCTGCACCGCGTCGACGGGCGGCAGCGCGCGGTCGTAGACGTCGCCTGCCACCACCACCGCGTCGACCCGCTCGGTGCGCACAGTGGCGACCAGGTGGTCGACGAAGTCAGCCTGGGCGCTCAGCAGGTCCTCCCGGTGGAAGGACCGGCCCAGGTGCCAGTCGGAGGTGTGCAGGATCCTCATGCCGAGGACGGTAGGGGCGCCCGCCGACACACCGGCGGACCCACGCCGGGGCGGGCGACGTCGTGGTCAGCGGACGCGGAGCCGGTCGGCGCCGGTGTAGACCACGAACCGTTCGCCGCGGGTGAAGCCGACCAGGGCCACGCCGAACTCGCGGGCGCAGTCCACGGCCATGCTGGAGGCGGCGCCGACCGCGGCGACCACCGGGATCTGCGCCATCACCGCCTTCTGCACGATCTCGAAGCCCGCCCGGGCGCTGGTGCACAGGACCCGCCGTTCCGGCGCCGGCAGCGCGCCGGTGGCGCCCAGCGCGACGGCGCCGACGACCTTGTCGACCGCGTTGTGCCGGCCGACGTCCTCGCGGACCAGCAACGGCACACCGTCGCCGCCGAACAGGCCGGCCGCGTGCAGCCCACCGGTGCGCGCGAACAGCCGCTGCTCGGCCCGCAGCGCCTCCGGCAGCCGTGCGAGTACGGCGGGCGCGACGCGGACGTCGGAC
>JALZDI010000389.1 GCA_030862655.1 Actinomycetota bacterium
GCGCAGCTCCGCCTGCCGCTCCAGCGCGGCCTGCCGCTGCCCGGCCAGCTCCACCGAGATGCTCTGCGCCTGCGCGAGCTCCTGGACCAGCGCGTCCTTGCGGGAGGTGATGCCCGACACCTCCGCCTGCTGCGCGGCGACGGCCTCCTGGGCCCGCTGCCGGGCCGCCTCGGCCTGCTGCTCGGCCCGGTCGGCGCGAGCGACTGCGCGCTCGGCCTCCTCCCGGAACACCTGGGTCAGGCTGTAGGTCGCCCGGAACCGATCCATCCGCGCCTGCATGCTCGCGGACGCGCCGTGGAAGGCGGCGAACCGGTCGAGCAGGGCGTCGGGGTCGCTGGCCGCCAGGTAGGCGCGGACCTGCCCGAGGTCGCTCCCGCCCTGGTACGTCGCGGCCACCAGCGCGCCGATCCCGTCGCGCTGGCGCTCCATCCGAGCGGTCGCCCGGTCGGCCTTGCGGCGCGCCTCCCGGGCGTCGTCCCGGGCACGCTGCAGCCGCCACCGGGCGCCGTTGTAGGCCTCCGCGGCCTGCGCGGCCGCCACGCCCAGGCTCTCCAGCTGTTGGTTGGCCGCGGCCAGGTCGGCCTGGATCGCCTGCACGCTGCGGGCGGTGTCGGCCGCCCGCTGCCGGGCCTGCTCGACCTGTTCCTGGGACGGGAACGCGGGATCGCCCGGCTGCGCTTCCGCCAGCGGCGTTCCCGCCAGGAGCACGACACCCGCCGTCGCGGCCGCGACCGCCGTACGACTACTGACCCACCTCGAGCCGTGGAACTGAACCGGTGCCTTCCCCGCATCGGTTCTCCGCGGACCGAGCCGGCTGTCCGACTCGTCGCTGGTCACGACTGTTCCCTTCTCCCGGTCCACCGCAGGGCGGTGGACTGCCCGGGCCCTCGCCCGCGGACCGCTTCCCTGGTCCCAGACGAAACGCCACTTCACTGACGTAACGCGCGTGACGCTAATGACCTCGAGTCACAAAAGGCAACAGTTGTCACAGAAAAACCTTCGGCACCACGGCGCGTCGGCTTGACGAATTACACCGAGGTAGTTTTTCCCCGGGCCCGCGGCGTGCGCATCCATCGGCGCCTTGCGGGGGCCCGGTGTCCGGTTCGTCCTCTACCGAACGCGCCACTCGACGGGTCGGAACGGACCCGGTCAGAAGGGGCGCAGGCGCACCGACTGCGGCGAGAGCTGGTCGACCGCGGTCACGCCGAGCAGCGCCATGGTCCGGCGGACGTCCTCCTCCAGCAGCACACACAGCCGGTCGACCCCGGCCTCGCCGCCGGCCATCAGCGCGTACAGGTAGGCCCGGCCGAGCAGCACCCCGCGTGCCCCCAGCGCGACCGCGGCCACCGCGTCGGAGCCGCTGCGCACCCCGCCGTCGACCAGTACCTCGACGTCGCCGCCGACCGCGTCGAGCACCTCGGGCAGCACCTCCAGCGGGGTGACCGCGCGGTCGAGCTGGCGGCCGCCGTGGTTGGAGACCACCAGCGCGTCGGCGCCGAGGTCGGCCACCCGGCGCGCGTCGTCGGCGTGCTGGATGCCCTTGACGACCAGCGGCCCGTCCCACTCCTCGCGCATCCACGCGATGTCGTCGTAGGTCACCGCGGGGTCGAACAGCGACGCGATCAGGTCCATCACGCCCTGCGGCGAGCCCGGGCCGAGCGAGGCGAAGGCCAGCGGCTCGGTGGTGAGCTTGTTCAGCCACCACGAGGGGAAGCGCGCCATGCCGGCCAGCGTGCGCGGGCTCAGCGACGGGGGCACGGTCAGGCCGTTGCGCGAGTCGCGCAGACGCGCGCCGTGCACGGGTACGTCGACTGTCAGCATCAGCGCGTGGTAGCCCGCCTCGTGGGCCCGCGCGATCAGCTCCCGGCTGCGCTCGCGGTCGCGCCAGACGTACAGCTGGAACCACAGGTCGGCCTTGGGCGCCGCCTCGGCGAGGTCCTCGACCGAGGTGGTGCCCATCGTGGACAGCACGTACGGGATGCCGGCCCGGCCGGCCGCCGCCGCGACCGCGCGCTCGCCCTCGTGCTGCATCATCCGGGTGAACCCGGTGGGCCCGAGCCCGACCGGCAGCGACGCCCGGCGGCCCAGGATCGTGGTCGAGGTGTCGACCGCGGACACGTTGCGCAGCACCCGTGGTCGGAACTCCACCCGGTCGAACGCTGCCCGCGCCCGCCGCATCGACACCTCGTCGGTCGCTCCGCCGTCCACGTAGTCGAAGGCCGCGCGTGGGGTGCGCCGACGCGCGATCCGGCGCAGGTCGCCGACGTCGTGTGCCCGGGCCACCCGGGCCGCCGCCCCGACCCCCAGCGGCTCCATCTGCAGCAGCGGCCGCACCTCGGACCAGCGGGGGAAGCGACGCTTGGTTGGCATGCCACGAGGCTAACCACATCGGTCACCGACCCGCGCGACGGCCGAACCGGGTCACCTCACCAACCAGGGGAGCACGGCGAGCAGCAGGCCGACCAGCAGCAGCGCGGTGTCCGGCAGCCGCCAGGGCGCGGGCTCCGCCCAGGTCCGCCGGTGCGCCGACGCGAACCCACGCGCGTCCATCGCCACCGACACCCGGCCGCTGGTCCGCAACGTCGACACCAGCACACCGAACAGCACCGCGGCGGCGGCGCGGGCCCGGCCGGCGACGCC
>JALZDI010000086.1 GCA_030862655.1 Actinomycetota bacterium
GCGGTGCATGGTCGGCGTCGGGCGGATCCGGCCGGAGGCGGCCACGTCGGGCTCAGCGCCGGCCGGACTCCCGGCGCCGGCCGGACTCGCGAGCTCAGCCAGGCCCTCGCCGTCGGCTGGGTCGGCAGAGCGGGCAGCATGGTCGGCACGCGACCAGGTGGACAGCATCAGGCGGCAACCTCTCCGAGTTCGTCAGCAAGGTAAGCCTTACCTAACTAGGAGCGGAAGTGCAAACTGTGCCGCTTGTTGCCTATGTCTCCTCGGGCGACGGATCCGGCTCGCCGGCGGTGCCGAAGCTCGAGAGCTCGCCGGCCTCGCCGGCGTCGGCCAGCTCGTCACGCACGACGCTGAAAGCGACACCGGGGGGGTAGCCCTTGCGCGCCAGCATCGCCGTCAGCCGGCGCATCCGGGCCTGGTGGTCCAGGCGCCCCATCGTGCGCAGCTTGCGCCGCACCAGCGCCCGCGCCGCCTCGGTCTCGTCGTCGGGGTCGATCGCGTCGAGCGCCTCGCGGGCGACCTCGTCGGGCACACCCTTGCGGCGCAGCTCCTGGGCGAGCGCACGTCGCGCCAGCCCGCGACCGCTTTGGCGCGACTCGACCCAGGAGCGGGCGAACGCCGCGTCGTCGACCAGCCCGACCTCCTCGAACCGGTCCAACAGCCGCCTTGCCACCTCGTCGGGCACCAGCTTCCTGGACAGCGTCTCGGCGAGCTCGTGCCGCGTGCGCGGCTGGGCCGACAGGCGGTCGAGCAGGATCTTGCGCGCCACCGACTCCGGGTCGGCGTGCGGGGCGCTGCCGGGGTCGTGGTCCGCCGCGGCCGGGCCGCGGTCGCGGCGACCGGCGCGGTGCTGCGTCGTACCCACGGGGCCTCAGAAGTCGATGTCGGTCGGCTCTGCCGGCTCGGTGGGCTCCTCCCCGGCCGGCTCGTCGAGCCGCGCGCCGATGCCGAGCTTCTCCTTGATGCGCTTCTCGATCTCGTCGGCGAGGTCGGGGTTGTCGCGCAGGAACGCCCGCGCGTTCTCCTTGCCCTGGCCGAGTTGGTCGCCCTCGTAGGTGTACCAGGCGCCGGCCTTGCGGACGAGGCCCTGCTCGACACCGACGTCGATCAGGCCGCCCTCGCGGCTGATGCCCAGGCCGTACATGATGTCGAACTCGGCCTGCTTGAACGGCGGGCTGACCTTGTTCTTGACGACCTTGGCACGGGTGCGGTTGCCGACCATCTCGGAGCCGTCCTTGAGGGTCTCGATCCGCCGCACGTCGAGCCGCACCGACGAGTAGAACTTCAGCGCCTTCCCACCGGTGGTCGTCTCAGGACTGCCGAACATCACGCCGATCTTCTCGCGGAGCTGGTTGATGAAGATCGCGGTCGTGCCGGAGCCTGCCAGCGCCCCGGTCATCTTGCGCAGCGCCTGGCTCATCAGCCGGGCCTGCAGGCCGACGTGGCTGTCGCCCATCTCGCCCTCGATCTCGGCGCGCGGCACCAGCGCGGCCACCGAGTCGACCACGATCACGTCGAGCGCGCCGGAGCGGATCAGCATGTCAGCGATCTCCAACGCCTGCTCGCCGTTGTCGGGCTGCGACACCAGCAGCGCGTCGGTGTCGACACCGAGCTTCTGCGCGTAGTCCGGGTCGAGGGCGTGCTCGGCGTCGATGAACGCCGCGATGCCACCGGCCTTCTGCGCGTTGGCGACCGCGTGCAGCGCCACGGTCGTCTTTCCCGAGCTCTCCGGACCGTACACCTCCACCACGCGCCCGCGCGGAAGCCCGCCGACGCCGAGGGCGATGTCGAGGGCGATCGACCCGGTGGGGATCACCTCGACCGGCACCCGGCCCCGCTCACCGAGCCGCATCACCGACCCGTCGCCGTACTGCCGCTTGACCTGGGCCATCGCGGTGTCGAGGGCCTTGTCGCGGTCTGCTCCAGCCATGTGTGCCACCCGTGTCTTGTCGGGACGGGCCTGCCGCCCGTGTGCGTTCTTCTTCATCGCCGCCAACGCTAGGACTCCCCACCGACAGTGCGTGGAACTCGCTGCCGCCTGTGGATGCAGCCCCGTCTACGCAGGTTTGTGGACACAACCTAGCCCGAACGTCTGTTCGAAGCACGTCGACACGCCGGTCAGCGGCGGGCGACCACGGCCGCCGCGAGTACGACGACCGCGAGCACCCCGGAGCCGAGGTTCAGCGCGCCGTACCCCAGGGTCGCCACCACGACGCCGGCCAGCGCTCCCCCTCCCGCGGCGAACAGGCCCATCACCAGGTCGGAGGCGCCCTGCACGCCCGGCCGCTCGGCGAACGGCACCGCGTCGACCAGCAGCGCCGAGGCCGCGATCAGGCAGCACGACCAGCCCAGGCCGAGCAGGAACAGCCCCACCATCAGCCCGGTCGAGTGCCCCTCCGGAGCGCTCCCGGCGAGCGCGACCGCAGCCAGCAGCACGCCGCCGCCGACCGCGAGCATCACCGCGCGCCCGACCTTGTCGGTCAGCCAGCCCACCAGCGGCGAGAACGCGAACATGCCGAGCACGTGCACGCTGATCACGAACCCGATGACGTTGAGCCCCGCACCGCCGTGGTCCATGTGCAGCGGCGTCATGACCATCACCGACACCATGACCGCGTGTGCGACGCCGATCGCGGCCATCGCGGCGGCGGCGCGCGGCCGCACCGACACCACCGACCAGACGTGCCGCAGGCTCACGTGCCCGGTCGTCGCCTCCCCGCGTGCCGCGGCCAGCTCACGGGACAGCAGCAGCGGGTCGGGCCGCAGCCGCAGCCAGATCACCGTGGTCGACAGCGCCACCGCCGCCACCGAGAACACGAACGGCCCGGTGAGCTCGGGGATGTGCAACCGGCGCGCGACCGCCGCGCCGGGGCCGGTCAGGTTGGGCCCGAGCACCGCCCCCAGAGTTGTCGCCCACACCACCACGGCCAGCGCCCGTCCGCGGTGCCGAGGCTCGGCCAGGTCGGTCGCTGCGTAGCGGGCCTGGCTGTTGGCCGCGGTGGCCCAGCCGACCGCGAGCGTGCCGAGCAGGAGCAGCGCGAACGACTCCACGACGCCGGCGAGGATGCAGAGTACGGCGCCCGTGCCGCCCACGCCGTACCCGGCGACCAGGCCGACCCGGCGTCCGTGTGCCGACATCAGCCGCGCCAGCACGAACGCCCCGACCGCGGCGCCGAGCACCTGCGTGGTCTGCGCCAGCCCGGCCAGGGTGGCGCTGCCCAGGATGTCCTCGGCCAGCAGGGTGGCCACCGCGATGCCGCTGGTGACGCCCATGCCGCCGAGCGCCTGGCCGATGACCAGGGTGCCGAGGGTGCGCCGCTGCACGACTCGCTGGTCGGCCACCACCGTCGTCATCGGTCCCTCCCCTTGCGCCGTGTCGGGCTACGGCAGCAGCGCGAGCTGTCGCGACTGCGCCACCAGCGTGCCCGCCGAGTCCCAGATCTCGAAGTCCTCCTCGTGGAACCCGGCCTGCACGTGCTGTGTGGTGACCCGGCAGGCCAGCCACCCGGGCGCCGGCTTGGCCCGGAGGTGCACGGTCAGCTCCAGGGTGACCGACCCGCGTTCACCGAAGTCGAGGACGACCGGGGGCGCGGCGTCGACCATCAACGGCAGCGTGAGCAGGTCGGGATCGCGGCCGTCGGCCAGCCGCACCCAGAACTCCATCCGCGGGTCGTGACCAGGCTCGCCGGTGAACCACCCGGGCGTCCTCGCGAAGCGAGCCTGCACCCGCTCGACGATGGTGAAGCCGGGCAGGGCCTCGTCGGTCATCGGGTCGATGCAGTCCTCGGGCGGCGGCAGCGCGGGCGGCTCGTTGAGCATCACGGTGCGGCCCTCGGCGCGGTCGAGGTCGCTGTACGTCGCCAGCACACGCACGGTCTCCCTGCCGTCCTGCAGCAGTGAGGCCTGCCCACTGGCGGTACGCCGGCCCGACCGGATGACCTCGGTCTGCACGGTGGCCGGGCCGACCTGGGCACCGCGCAGGTAGTACGCCGACACGACCAGCGGGTCGGGCAGCGGCATCTCCGCGCCCAGCGCCCGCAGGCACACTCCGAGCAGGTATCCGCCATTGGGGCCGGCGAGCGCGTGCCACCGGTCGGTGATCGTCGCGGCGTACTCGCCGGGCGCGGCGTACTCGACCTGCGTGTCGACGTCGAACTCGCTGCCCATCCCGCGCCTCAACTCCCGCCCCCGCTCCCCAGCTCCGGTCCCGCTCCTCGACTCCCGTCCCCGCCTCGTCTGCCCCGTCCCCCGCCCGAATTCGCGGAGGGAACGAGGGAGAACAGGCGGTTACACCTCATTTCCGGGCTCACCGCCCCATCCTCGACCCTCGCGTTCGCCCTTGCCCCCTCGCTCCGCTCGCGCACCGGGCTCACCGCTCCGAGGGAGGCAGCTCCAGGGCCTCCCACACCACCCGCCACACCCGCTTGGGGGTCTCGCCCTCGGCGATGGCCTGCTCGACGGTGCGCCCGCCGAGCCCGGCCAGCACCTGCTCGTGGGCCCAGGTGCGGAAGTACGCCGGGCCGAGGTGACGCTCCATCCGCGCCCAGAACTCGGTGTGTCTCATCTACTTCAGCAACAGCTTTCCGAGGCGACCGGAGGCGACGTGCAGCCCGACGCCGCCCATGACCAGCAGGTAGGCCACCGACGCCAGCGAGCCCCACGACAGCGCGCCGGTCACCAGCTCCCTGCACAGCACGACGGCACGGTACAGCGGGGTCACCTCCACCACCCACTGCAGGGCGGCCGGGTAGGCCGACAGCGGGTAGAACGTCGCGGAGAACAGGAACATCGGCAGGATCGCCAGCTGCACGAACTCGAAGTCCTGCCAGCTGCGCATGAACGTGGTCAGCGCCATCCCGACCCCCGCGAACGCGAAGCCGACCAGCAGCGTCGCCGGCAGCGCGAGTACGGCGAGCCACGAGTCGACCAGGCCCATGACGAGCATCACCACCAGGAACCCGGTGGAGTAGACGCCGCCGCGCAGCAGCGCCCAGGTGATCTCGCCGGTGGCCACGTCCCACGGCCGCAACGGCGTCACCAGCACGGTGTCGTAGAGCTTGGCGTACTTCAGGCGGAAGAAGATGTTGTAGGTCGAGTCGAACACGGCGCCGTTCATCGCCGAGGCCGCCAGCATCGCGGGCGCGACGAACTCGGTGTAGGGCACGCGCTCGCCGTTGAGGGTGAACCCGCCGACCAGCACCGACACCCCGATGCCGATGGAGAACAGGTAGAACACGGGCTCCAGGAAGCCACTCAGGAACACCAGCCAGCCGCGCTTGTAGACCAGGAAGTTGCGCTCGACCAGCCGCCAGCCGTGAGAGCGCAGCGGCGGCAGCGGAAGCACCCGCGCCGTCAGGCTCGTCATCTCGTCACCACGACGACACTCAGTTCACGAGCCGTCGGGTGAACACGCGGTGCGCCAGCCACCCGCCGACGGCGAGCCACGCCAGCAGGTAGGCCAGGTGCAGCACGGCCAGGCCGAGCAGCGGCTCACCGGTGGTGAGCATCCGCGCCAGCTCCACGCCGTGGTACAGCGGCGTGACGTAGGCCAGCCCCTCGAACGGCCCGGGCAGCTGCGCGACCGGGAAGAACGCTCCCGAGAACAGGAACATCGGGATCACGCCCAACCGGAACAGCACCGCGAACCCGCCGGTGTCCTTCAGGTGCGCGGCGTAGGCGAACACCGGCGTCGCGTGCGCGAGCCCGACGACCACCGCGACCACCAGCACCAGCAGGGCGGCGCCGACACCGGGCACCAGCCCGAACAGGGACAGCACCAGCAGGAACACCGCGCAGGTAGTCACCAGCCGGAACGCCACGTAGCCCAGGTGCGCCAGCAGTACCGACGCGACGCTGAGCGGCGTCGCGACCATCGCCAGGTAGACCTTCGTCCAGCGGAAGTTGCCCATCACCGGGTAGGTCGACTCCCCCAGCGCGGTCTGCATCGCCGTGGCCGCCAGCAGCCCCGGGGCGACGAACTCGAGGTAGCTGACCCCGCCCAGGCGCTGCTGCGCACCGGGGCTGTCGATGAAGCCGCCGAGACCGATGCCCATCGCGGCGAGGTAGAGCACCGGCATCAGGAAGCTGGAGACCACCGACCCCTTCCAGGTGCGGCGGTAGACGGTGAGCCAGTAGTCGAGCTGGCGCCAGGTCAGGTCCAGCGTCGTACGGAGCGGCGACTGCCCGACGGCCGGGTCGTGCCGCTCGACGCGGTCGGGACCACCGGGCTCGCTGGTGTCGCTGGTCACGCTGGACATCAGTCCACCAGCGAGCGGCCGGTGAGCCGCAGGAAGACATCCTCGAGGGTCGAGCGCCGCACGAGTACGGCGGTCGGCCGCAGCCCGCGCTCGTGCACCGCGGCCAGCGTCGCCTCGCCGTCGTGGGTGTAGAGCAGCAGCCGGTCGGGCAGCACCTCGATGCGCTCGGCGAGGTCCTCGACCTTGGTCGCCAGCTGCTCGTGCTCGCCGACGCCGAACCGCAGCTCGCTGACCTCGCGGGTGGCGTGCTCGGCGATCAGCTGCAGCGGCGAGCCCTCGGCGACGATGCGGCCGTCGTTCATCACCACCAGCCGGTCGCACAGCTGCTCGGCCTCGTCCATGTAGTGCGTGGTCAGCACCAGCGTCACGCCCTGCTGCTTGAGCCGGAACAGCTGGTCCCACAGCAGGTGCCGGGCCTGCGGATCCAGGCCGGTGGTCGGCTCGTCGAGCAGCAGGATGTCGGGCCGGTTGATCAGCGACCGGGCGATCGTCAGCCGCCGCCTCATGCCGCCGGAGAGGTCCTCCACGGTGGAGTTGGCGCGGTCGGTCAGCGAGACGAACCGCAGCAGGTCGTCGGCCCGCGAACGGCACTCGGCGCGCGACAGCCCGAAGTAGCGGCCGTAGACGGTGAGGTTCTCCCGCACCGAGATCTCCATGTCGAGCTGGTCCTCCTGCGGACACACGCCCAGCCGGGCGCGCACCTGCGGGCCG
>JALZDI010000012.1 GCA_030862655.1 Actinomycetota bacterium
CGCCCGGCCTTGTGGGACCGGGCGCGGACGCTGAGTTCGAAGGTGCCGCCGTTGCGGGCCAGCAGGCGGCGGCGTACGACGAGGTAGACGGCGACCAGGACGAGGACGAGGGCGACCAGGCCAGCGGCGTCGAGCACGATGGCCCAGACAGGCATCCGCCCCCTCCTCGGCTCGGCTGCGGAGGTCTACCTGGCTTTTTCTACCGCACGGATCCGGGCCTGCGCACGACGGACGGCGTCCTGCGCCTCCTCGTCGTGCTCCCCGGCCGACTGGGCACGCTCCAGGTCGTGCCGCGCCTTCTCGAGGTCGATCTCGTGCGACATCTCGGCGTGCTCGGACAGGACCGAGACCCGGTTGTCGGCCACCGAGAGGAAGCCGGCGTCGACCGCGGCAACCCAGACCTCGCCGTCGGGGGTGTTCACCTCCACCACGCCGTCGACCATCAGCGACAGCGTCGGCGCATGGTTCGGCAGCACGCCGATGTCGCCCTCGGTGGTGCGGGCGATGACGATGTTCGCCTCGCCCGACCACACCAGACGGTCGGCGGCGACCAGCTCCACCTGCAGCACGTCGTCAGCCACGAGAGGTCCTTCCGGTCAGGTCCGAGCGGGCGTTCACAGGCTCTTCTGGATCTCGTCCCACTTGCGGTCGACGTCGTCGAGCCCGCCGCACATGAAGAAGGCCTGCTCGGCCACGTGGTCGTAGTCGCCGTCGCAGATCTTGGTGAACGCCTCGATGGTGTCCTTCAGCGGCACCGTCGAGCCCTCGAGCCCCGTGAACTGCTTGGCGACATAGGTGTTCTGCGACAGGAACCGCTGGATCCGGCGTGCCCGCTGCACGACGATCTTGTCCTCCTCGGACAGCTCGTCGACACCGAGGATCGCGATGATGTCCTGCAGCTCCTTGTTGCGCTGCAGGATCGACTTGACCCGCGTGGCGGTGTCGTAGTGCTCCTGGGAGATGTAGCGCGGGTCGAGGATCCGCGACGTCGACGTCAGCGGGTCCACGGCCGGGTAGATGCCCAGCGAGGCGATCTCACGCGACAGCTCGGTGGTCGCGTCCAGGTGCGCGAACGTGGTCGCCGGCGCCGGGTCGGTGTAGTCGTCGGCCGGCACGTAGATCGCCTGCATCGACGTGATCGAGTGACCGCGGGTCGAGGTGATCCGCTCCTGCAGCACGCCCATCTCGTCGGCCAGGTTGGGCTGGTAGCCCACTGCGGACGGCATCCGGCCGAGCAGCGTGGAGACCTCCTGGCCGGCCTGGGTGAACCGGAAGATGTTGTCGATGAAGAGCAGCACGTCCTGGTTCTGCACGTCGCGGAAGTACTCCGCCATCGTCAGCGCGGAAAGGGCGACCCGCAGCCGGGTGCCCGGGGGCTCGTCCATCTGGCCGAAGACCAGCGCCGTCTGCCCGATGACCTCGGACTCGGTCATCTCGGTGATCAGGTCGTTGCCCTCCCGGGTGCGCTCTCCCACGCCGGCGAACACCGACACGCCCTCGTGGTCGCGCGCGACCCGGGCGATCATCTCCTGGATCAGCACGGTCTTGCCGACACCGGCGCCGCCGAACAGGCCGATCTTGCCGCCGAGCACGTACGGCGTGAGCAGGTCGATGACCTTGATGCCGGTGTGGAACATCTCGGTCTTGGACTCGAGCTGGTCGAACGCGGGCGCCTTGCGGTGGATCGGCCAGCGCTCCTTGACCTCGAGCCGCTCGCCCTCCTCGAGGTTGAGGCACTCCCCGATGGTGTTGAAGACGTGGCCCTTGGTGACGTCGCCGACGGGGACCGAGATCGCCTCGCCCGTGTCGTGCACCTCGGCGCCACGGACCAGGCCGTCGGTGGGCTGCATGGCGATGGCACGTACGACGTTGTCGCCGATGTGCTGCGCCACCTCGAGCGTCAGCGTCTTGGTCTCGCCGCCGATCTCGAGCTCGCACTTGAGGGCGTTGTAGATCTCGGGCATCGCGTCCGCGGGGAACTCGATGTCGGCGACGGGGCCGATGACACGGGCGATGCGACCGGTGGCGCCGGCGGACGGCGTCTGGGTGTTGTTGTCCAGCGTGGCAGTCATCTCTCTCACTCACTCCCCGCGTTCGCATCGGCCAGCGCGTTGACGCCACCGACGATCTCGCTGATTTCCTGGGTGATACCGGCCTGGCGTGCCTGGTTGGCGACTCGGGTGTACTTCTCGATCAGGTCTTGGGCGTTGTCGGTGGCCGACTTCATCGCCCGCTGCCGTGCCGCCAGCTCGGAGGCGGCCGCCTGCAGCAGGCAGAAGTAGATCCGGCTGCGGACGTAGCGCGGCAGCAGTGCGTCGAGCACCTCGGCGGCCGAGGGCTCGAACTCGTAAAGGGGCAGCACCTCGTCATCGGCCGGGGGCTCCTCCCCCTCGACGACCTCCAGCGGCAGCAGCCGGATCGTGTTCGGCTCCTGCCGCAGCATGCTGACGAACCGGCTGTAGACGACGTGCACCTCGTGCACCTCGCCCGCGGCGCCCTCGCCGGCGTCCTCGGCGGGCAGGAACGCCTCGAGGAGGGTCTTGCCGATGGCACTCGCGTCCTCGTAGGACGGGCTGTCGGAGAAGCCGCTCCACGACTGGACGAGCCCGCGGTTGCGGAAGGTGTAGTAGCCGATCCCCTTGCGACCGCTGACGTAGAGCCGGGGCTCCTTGCCCTCGCTGCGCAGCTTCTCGGCCAGCCGCTCAGCCTCCTTCAGCACGCTGGAGGAGTAGGAGCCGGCCAGCCCGCGGTCGCTGGTGATCACCAGCACCGCCGCCACGGTGGGGTTCTCCGACTCCTGCGTCAACGGGTGGTCGACGTTGGAGAAGGTCACCAGCGCCGACACCGCACGGGTCAGCTCCCGGGCGTACGGCGTCGCCGCCTGCGCCCGCTGCTGCGCCTTGATGATGCGCGACGCGGCGATCAGCTCCATCGCGCGGGTGATCTTCTTCGTCGCCTGGACCGACCTGATCCGGGCGCGAAGCTCGCGCACCGATGCTGCCATCGCTCAGGCCCGCTTCTGCTTGACGATCTGCTCCTGCTCGACGTCCTCGTCCTCGAGGGCCTCGAACTCCTCCTTGCCCGCACGCAGCGACTCGCCGGTGCCGGTCTCGAACTGGTCGAGGAACGAGTCGTACGCCGAGTCCAGCGACGAGGCGGTGTCGTCGGAGAACTGTCGCGACTCGCGGATGCCGTCCAGCACGCCGGAGTGCTCGCGCTTGAGGTAGTCGAGGAACTCCCGCTCGAAACGCGACACGTCCTGGACCGGGACCGGGTCGAGCTTGCCCGTGGTGCCGGCCCAGATGGAGACCGCCTGCTCCTCGACCGAGTACGGCGCGTACTGGCCCTGCTTGAGCAGCTCCATCAGCCGCTGGCCGCGGTTGAGCTGCTGCTTGGACGCGGCGTCGAGGTCGGAGGCGAACATCGCGAACGCCTCCATCGCGCGGAACTGCGCGAGCTCGACCTTCAGCGAGCCGGTGACCTTCTTCATCGCCTTGGTCATCGCCGCGCCGCCGACCCGCGACACCGAGATGCCGACGTCGATGGCTGGACGCTGGTTGGCGTTGAACAGGTCTGACTGGAGGAAGATCTGGCCGTCGGTGATCGAGATGACGTTGGTCGGGATGTAGGCCGACACGTCGTTGGCCTTGGTCTCGACGATCGGCAGCCCGGTCATCGAGCCCGCGCCCATGTCGTCGGACAGCTTGGCGCACCGCTCGAGCAGCCGCGAGTGCAGGTAGAAAACGTCGCCGGGGTAGGCCTCGCGACCGGGCGGACGACGCAGCAGCAGCGAGACCGCGCGGTAGGCCTCGGCCTGCTTGGTCAGGTCGTCGAACACGATCAGCACGTGCTTGCCGTCGTACATCCAGTGCTGGCCGATGGCTGAGCCGGTGTAGGGCGCGAGGTACTTGAAGCCGGCGGCGTCCGACGCCGGCGCGGCCACGATCGTGGTGTACTCGAGCGCGCCGGCCTCCTCCAGGGCGCCGCGCACGCCGGCGATCGTGGAGCCCTTCTGACCGATGCCGACGTAGATGCAGCGGACCTGCTTGCTCGGGTCGCCGCTGTCCCAGAACTCCTTCTGGTTGATGATCGTGTCGACCGCGATCGCGGTCTTGCCGGTCTGCCGGTCGCCGATGATCAGCTGGCGCTGTCCACGCCCGATCGGCGTCAGGGCGTCGATCGCCTTGAGGCCGGTCTGCAGCGGCTCGTTGACGCTCTGCCGCTGTACCACCGTGGGCGCCTGCAGCTCCAGCGCACGCCGGTCGGAGGTCTCGAGGTCGCCGAGGCCGTCGATGGGCTTGCCCAGCGGGTCGACGACGCGCCCGAGGTAGCCGTCGCCGACCGGCACGGACAGCACCTCGCCGGTACGCCGGACGCTCTGGCCCTCCTCGATGCCGGCGAAGTCGCCGAGGATGACGACGCCGATCTCACGCGTGTCCAGGTTCAGCGCGAGGCCCAGCGTGCCGTCCTCGAACTCCAGCAGCTCGTTGGACATCGCCGACGGGAGGCCCTCGACGCGGGCGATACCGTCGCCGGCCTCGGCCACAATGCCGACCTCTTCGCGGCTCGCGGTCTCCGGCTGGTACTCCGAGACGAAGCGCTGCAGCGCTTCCCGGATCTCCTCCGGACGGATCGTCAGCTCCGCCATTGTCTTCCCTGCTCTCTTGGGGTCGATCAGTCTTGCGTACGTTTCGGGTCTGTCGTGCGGGGCGTCATCCCGCCAGTCTGCGGCGGGCCTCCTCGAGCCGGCTGGCGACGGTGCCGTCGATGACCTCGTCGCCGATCTCCACTCGCAGACCGCCCAGGACCTCCTCGTCGACCACGACGTTGAGGTGAACGGGACGGCCGTACTGCCGGTGCAGCGCCTCGGCCAGGCGATGCTTGTCGTCCTCGGCCAGCGGCCGGGCGACGCGGACCGTGGCGACCATGCGCTCGCGCCGCTCCGCGGCGACCTTCTGGTACTCCTGCAGCGCCACGGTCAGGGACCGGTGCCGGCCGGTGAGCCCCTGCTCGACGAGCTGGACGGTCTGGGCCCCGGCCCGGTCCCCCAGCAGCGACCGGACCAGCTCGGCCCGGTGGTCGACGGGCACGGACCGGTCGCCGAGCGCCTCGCGCAGCCCCGGCTCGCCGACCACGATGCGCTCGAACCGGAACAGCTCGTCCTCGAGCTCGTCGGCCTGGCCGCTCTGCTCGGCGGCGATGACCGCCGCCACCACGCTGAAGTGCTCGAACGCGTCGGCCAGATGACGAACCCGTGTCCAGCGACGCGAGGCACCGACCGCGGCGACGTCGAGCGCAGCGGGGTCGATCCTGTCGCCGAGGATGTCGCGCAGCAACCGCCCCTGCGACTCACCCGACCGGGCCGGGTCGGTGAGGATGCGGCGCAGCGACGCCTGGGAGTCGAGCAGGACCGCGACCGCGAACAGGTCTGAGCCCACCCGCGCCGGGTCGGCCCCGGTCGCCACCGCCTCGTCGAGCCGTTGCGCCATCGCGGCGCGCGACTCCGAGGACGCTCCGTGCACCCAGTCCGACATCAGATCACGCCCCCGGACCCGTGACCGAGCCGGCGGGCTGCTCCTCGAGGTCGGCGATGAACCGCTCCACCACACGGGTGGCGCGGGCCTCGTCGTCCAGCGACTCGCCGACGATGCGACCGGCCAGCGTCGTGGCCAGCGTGCCCACCTCGGCACGAAGCTGCTGCACCGCCTGCTGACGCTCCGCCTCGATCTGCGTGTGCGCCGTGCTGACGATCCGGGAGGCCTCGGCCTGTGCCTGCTCCCGCATCTCGGCGACGATCGCGGCGCCCTGCTCGCGCGCGTCCTCACGGATGCGCGCGGCCTCGTGCCGGGCGTCGGACAGCTGGGTGCGGTAGGCCTCGAGCGCCGCGTTGGCCTCGGCCTGCGCCTCCTCGGCTTGCTTGATGCCGCCCTCGATGGCCGCGGTGCGCTCGGCGTAGGCCTTCTCGAACGCGGGGACGGCCCACTTGGAGATCGCCCACACGATCGCACCGAAGACGACGAGCGACACCCCGACCTCGAACCACGACGCCGGGATCAGCGGGTTGAGCTGGTGTCCGCCTTCCTGGGCGACCAGACGGTTGTTCATGGCTGTGACCTCGTTCGGTATGGGGTCAGAGGGCGAAGGCGAGGGCGATACCGATGATGGCGAGCGCCTCGGCCAGGGCGAAGCCCAGGAGCGCGATCGTCTGCAGGCGGCCCTGCGCCTCGGGCTGCCGGGCGACACCGTTGATGTAGGCAGCGAAGATCAGGCCGATCCCGACACCCGGCCCGATGGCGGCCAGGCCGTAACCGATCATGTTGAGGTTGCCTTCCACGGCATTTCCTTTCGTCGTGTCTTGCGGTGGTGCTGGGTTGCGGGTCGGTGTTGTCAGTGCTCCTCGGCAAGCGCTCCGGAGATGTAGACGGCGGTCAGCATCGTGAAGATGTAGGCCTGGATACCCAGGACCAGGATCTCCAGCGCACTGACGAGGAGGCCCATCACCAGCGACATCACCCCGGCCGGTATGCCCACGGGGTTGTCGGAGTGCAGCAGCAGGTACTCACCGCCGAGGGCGAACAGCAGCAGCAGCAGGTGGCCGGCGAACAGGTTGGCCCAGAGACGCAGTGACAGCGTGATCGGCCGGACGATGATGTTGGACAGGAACTCCAGCGGCACCAGCAGAGGGAGCAGGCCGGCCTGGACCCCGGGCGGGACCGTCTGGTGCTTCCAGTAGCCGAGGAAGCCGTGCCTGCGCATCCCGATGATGTTGTAGGTCAGCCAGCTGATCACGCCGAGCGCGTAGACGAACCCGATCAGCGACAGCGTCGGGAACTGAACGAACGGGACCAGCGCGAAGTAGTTGTTGACCAGCAGGAAGAAGAACAGCGCCGTGAGGTAGGGCACGAAGCGCATGAAGTCGTGTGAGCCGATGATGTCGCGCGCGATGCTGTTGCGCGTGAAGTTGTAGGCGAGCTCGCCGGCGAACTGCAGGCGGGACGGCACGATCGCCGCCCGGCGGGAGGCCGAGACGAAGAACCACACCACCAGGGCGCCGGCGATCACCAGCAGGAAGAACGGCTTGGTGAACAGCGCCGAGTCGCCGAAGATCGGCGGCAGCCGGAAGTCTGCGGGGCTCGGCGGCACGAAGTGCCCGCCGCTGGCAAGGACCACGTGGCTCACGGACGCTCCTTCGTCACTGGTGTCTGGTTGTCGGTCAGTCGTGGTTCGAGGAACGGAACCGCACGTAGGTGAGGTAGACCCCGAGAGCAGCGCCGAGCACGATCCCCACCGGAAGCAGGAACGACGTCCCGAGCCACATGTCGAGGAGCCGACCCACCAGGCCGTACAGCCCGACGCCGGTGACGAGGTAGCCCACCGCGTGCCACGGATCGCCCGGCTGGCCTGGAGATTCGGGGCTTTGCGGTGACTGGCTCATCGCGTACCGGAGCGTAGCAGTCTGGGTGCCTGCGAGAGCAAAGCGGTCGCATCAGCCGACCTCCTCGGTTCGCAGGTCGTAGGCGGGCTGCCGGGCCCGCACCGCGCCGACGGTCTCGCCGACAGTCCACGCCAGCGTGCACGCGATCGTGGTCAGCCCCAGCGCGGTGTGGTCGGCGAAGCCGCGGAGCAGGCCGGTCGTGTCCAGCAGCACGAAGGTGCCGCCGATCAGCACGACCTTGACGGCGTACAGGCCGAGCGCGATGACAAGGGTCGCCGCCGGGTCGAGACCGGCGCAGCGGCCGAGCACGACCAGGCCGAGGGCGAAGAACAGCACCACCAGTGCCAGGCCGAGGAGGGCACCCCAGAGGCCGTGGCTACCGGCCAGGACACCGGCGACCAGCACGGCGGCCCCGCCCACCCCCAGCGTCGGGATCGACGCTGCCCGGAGCATCGCGGCGGCGGTGTCGGTCGTCATACGGCGGCCGTCCTGGAGCCTGGCGATCGTGCTTCGACGCGATCGCGGTTGTGCGGGTCGGCGCCCTCTCGGGAGGCCCGAGGTGGACGCTTGTGAAAACTAGCACAAAGTCCCTGGGCGCACGAAACCGGGGGTCCGCCGCACTCACAGCGACGTGCGATGCTGCGCCGGCCGCCGCCCCCACGGCACGCCGAAGGTGAGCACGACCGCGACCAGCAGCATCACGGCGAGGCCGGCCACCGACTGCCACCCGATGAACAGCGACACCAGCACCGCGCCGAACGCGACCAGGCTCGCCCACAGGTACATCAGCAGCACCGCCCGGCGGTGGGAGTGGCCGATCTCCAGCAGCCGGTGGTGCAGGTGCTGCTTGTCCGGCGCGAACGGCGAGCGGCCGGCGCGGGTACGGCGGACGACGGCCAGCGCCATGTCCAGGAACGGCACGACGAGGATCGCCACCGGCAGCACCAGCGGCAGCAGCGCCGGCGCCACACTGATCGACGCGCCACCGGGACCCTGGTCGAGGCTGGTCACGTCGTACTGGCCGGTGAACGCGATCGCGGCGCAGGCGAGCATGAACCCGATCAGCAGGGCGCCGGAGTCGCCCATGAACATCCGCGCCGGGTAGAAGTTGTGCGGCAGCAGGCCCAGGCAGACCCCGATCAGCGCCGCGGTCAGCAGCGCCGCGGGCGAGCTGCGCTCGAGGTTGTTGCTGGCCGCGATGATGTAGGCGTAGGCGAAGAAGGCCACCGCGCCGATGAGCACCACACCGGACGCGAGGCCGTCCAGACCGTCGACGAAGTTGACTGCGTTGACCGTGCCGACGATCAGCAACAGGCTCAGCAGCGCGGCCTGCGACCCCTCGAGGACGAACGGGGTCGAGCCGGCGCCGGGCAACGGCAGCCAGTAGAACTGGACACCACCCACGACGACGATGCCGCCGGCCACCACCTCGCCGGCCAGCTTGGTGACCGCGTCCAGCTCGAAGACGTCGTCGACCACCCCGACCAGGCACACCACCGACCCGCCGAGCATCACCCAGAACACGTCGTCGTACATCTGCTCGGTGCCCACCCCGCCGAGGAACGGAAGGCTCCAGGCCACCAGCACGGCGACCAGGAAGCCGCCCAGCATGGCGATCCCGCCGAAGTACGGGATCGGGATCGCGTGCACGTCGCGGTCGCGCACCTGTGCCACCGCGCCGAGCCGCACCGCGAGCTCGCGGGCCAGCGAGCACAGCAGGTAGGTCACCGAGGCGGCGACGAGGATGACCAGGACGTACTCGCGCATCAGTCCTCGTCGAGTACGTCGGGCGCGACGTCGCGCAGCTCCTCCAGGGAGAGCGCGCCCGCCCGCAGCATCCGGGGCACCGTCCCGGTCATGTCGACGATCGTGGAGGGGACCCCGCCGGTGACCGGCCCGTCGTCGAGGTAGACCTCGACCGACTCCCCGAGCATGTCCTCGGCCTCCTCCACCGACGTGGCCGCGGCCATGCCGGTGCGGTTGGCGCTGCTGACCGCCAGCGGCCCGGTGCGGGCCAGCAGCGACAGCGCGACCGGGTGGTCGGGCATCCGCAGCGCGACCGTGCCGCGGGTGTCGCCCAGGTCCCACTGCAGGGTCTGCTGCTGCCGGCAGATCAGAGTCAGCGGCCCGGGCCAGAACTTCTCGGTGAGCGAGCGGGCGGCCTCGGGCACGCCGACCGCCAGTGCGTCCAGCGTGGTGCGGGCCGAGATCAGCACCGGCGGCGGCATCTCCCGCCCGCGTCCCTTGACCGAGAGCAGGTCGCGCACCGCCGCATGGTCGAACGCGTCGCAGCCCAGGCCGTACACGGTGTCGGTCGGCAGCACGACGAGGGCGCCCTCGCGGGTGGCGGTGACCGCGGCCTTCAGGCCCGCCTCGAGCTCGTCGGGGTCGGCACAGGAGTAGCGCTGGCTCACGGCCTCATCGTGCCAGGCCCGGGCCAGGCGTCCCAGACGGGATGTTCAGACACGGCGGGCGGTCACGAACCGGGGCCGGCCGGCCAGGTCCGGGTGGTCGCGGACGTCGGTCCAGTGGCCGGCTGAGGCGAACACCGCCGGTGCGCTCTCGCCCTGCACGTCGGCGTGCTCGCAGCCCACCCAGCCGCCCGCACCCAGCAGCCGTGCGGCCGCCGTCGCGACGGTCCGGATGGCCTCCAGACCGTCGTGTCCCGACCACAGCGCCTCCGGCGGGTCGTGGTCGCGGGCCTCGGGCTCCACCGACCCGTACGCGGTCAGCGGGATGTACGGCGGGTTGGCGACCACGACGTCGACGGTGCCGTCGAGCTCCGGGAACGCGGCGGCCACGTCGCCGCAGCGCAGGTCGACGCCGGTCCCGCCGAGGTTGCGCGCGGCGTACTCGAAGGCGGTCTCCGACAGCTCCACCGCGTGCACGGTGGCGGCCGGCACCTCGTGGGCCAGGGAGAGCGCGATCGCACCCGAACCCGTGCACAGGTCCACCGCGACCGGCGCGTCGAGGGCCCGGAGCCGGTCCACCGCCCAGCCGGCCAGCAGCTCGGTCTCCGGGCGCGGGACGAACACACCGGGCCCGACCTCCAGGTCGACGTAGCGGAAGGCGGCCCGGCCCAGCAGGTGCTGCAGCGGCTCGCGGCGCTCCCGCCGGGCGAGGAGCGCCTCGAACGTCGTCGCCTGCGCCGCGCTGAGCTCGTCGGCGAGCAGGGCCCGCCCCCGGCCGACGCCGAGCACGTGCGCCAGCAGCAGCTCGGCGTCGTTGCGCGCCGAGGCCACCCCGGCGCCCTCGAGCCGTGACGTCGCGCGGGCGAGCAGCTCGCGGACGCGCACTCAGCGGCTCCCGGCGTCCGCCTCGTCCTCGACGGCGGCCATCCGGCTGGCCATGTCGGCGTCGACACAGGCCCGGACGATGTCGTCGAGCGCGCCGTCGAGCACCTGGTCGAGGTTGTAGGCCTTGTAGCCGACCCGGTGGTCGGAGATGCGGTTCTCCGGGAAGTTGTAGGTGCGGATCCGCTCGGAGCGGTCGACCGTGCGGACCTGTGAGCGGCGGGTGGCCGACGCCTCCTGGGCGGCGCTGTCCTGCGCGGCGGTCAGCAGCCGTGCCCGTAGGATCCGCATCGCCTGCTCGCGGTTCTGCAGCTGGCTCTTCTCGTTCTGGCAGCTGACCACGATGCCGGTGGGCAGGTGAGTGATGCGGACCGCGGAGTCGGTGGTGTTGACGCTCTGTCCCCCGGGACCGGAGGAGCGGTAGACGTCGAGCCGCAGGTCGTTCTCGTCGATGCTGACGTCGATCGGCTCCGCCTCCGGCATCACCAGGACGCCGGCCGCCGAGGTGTGGATCCGGCCCTGCGACTCGGTCACCGGGACCCGCTGCACGCGGTGCACCCCGCCCTCGAACTTCAGCAGGGCGAACGGGGTCTCCCCGGGCTCGGGGGCTCCCTTGGCCTTCACCGCCACGGTGACGCTCTTGTAGCCGCCGAGGTCGGACTCGGCGGTGTCCAGGATCTCGGTCTGCCAGCCGCGACGCTCGGCGTAGCGCAGGTACATCCGCAGCAGGTCACCGGCGAAGAGCGCGGACTCCTCACCGCCCTCCCCCGCCTTGACCTCGAGGATCGCGTCCTTGTCGTCGGCGGGGTCGCGGGGCACCAGCAGGAGCCGCAGCCGCTGCGCCAGCTCCTCGGCCTCACCGGCCAGCCGCTCCGCCTCGGCGGCGAAGGCGGGGTCCTCGGCCGACAGCTCCTTCGCGGCCTCCTCGTCGTCGCCGGCCTGGCGCCACTCGCGGTAGGTGCGCACGATCGCCGACAGCTCGGCGTAGCGGCGGTTGAGCCGGCGCACCAGAGCCTGGTCGCCGTGCACGTCGGGGTCGGCGAGCCGTCGTTCGAGGTCGGCGTGCTCGGCGACGAGCGCCTCAGCGGCCTCGAACATCGCTCACCTCATCCGATCATCCGAGGGTCTCGCCGGGCCGGCGCCGCGGTCTCGCTACTTCTTGTCCTTCTGGGCCTGCTTCTTGGCGTAGCGGGCCTCGAACCGGGCCACGCGGCCACCGGTGTCGAGGATCTTCTGCTTGCCGGTGTAGAACGGGTGGCAGTTGGAGCACACGTCGGCGTGGATCGAGCCGGACGTGGCCGTGCTGCGCGTCGTGAACGTGTTGCCGCAAGTGCAGGTGACCTGGGTCTCCACGTAGTCGGGGTGGATGTCGTGCTTCATGAGGGTCCTTTGCTCTCGGGGCCGCCGGGTCGCCGCGCCTGCTGGCGGACGTGAACCGGAACCGACGAACAAGTGTGCCATCCCGGGCGCGCGGCGGGGAAATCACCGGGCAGCCCGAGATCGGCACGCCCGCTACAACGACCTGCCGCGGTGCGCTATTCCGCTCGGCTCCCCGCGCGCCGACGCGACCCGGGTCAGCGACGGCAGGCTCATCCGCACGGTCGTGGCACGACCCTGGGCCGAGGTGGGCTCCAGCGAGCCGCCGTGGGTTGTCGAGAATGGTGCGCACCATCACCAGACCGAGGCCAGTGCCCGGTACGCCGGCCGAGACCGCGTTGCCGGCCCGGAATAAAGGGTCCGGGTTCCGCGGGCTCGCCCGCGCGCCGGTCAGTCGTCGTCGCTCTCGCGGCGACCGCCGTTCGGCATCGGCATCGTCTTCTGCACCTGCATCAGGAACTCGATGTTGGTCTTGCTCTTCTTCAGCTTGTCCAGCAGCAGCTCGAGTGCCTGCTGTCCGTCGAGTCCGGAGAGCACCCGGCGCAGCTTCCAGACGATGGCGAGCTCGTCCTTGGACATCAGCAGCTCCTCGCGGCGGGTGCCGGAGGCGTCGACGTCGATGGCGGGGAAGATCCGCTTGTCGGCGAACTCGCGACGCAGCCGCAGCTCCATGTTGCCGGTGCCCTTGAACTCCTCGAAGATGACCTCGTCCATCTTGGAGCCGGTCTCGATGAGGGCGGTGGCGAGGATGGTCAGCGAGCCGCCGCCCTCGATGTTGCGGGCCGCACCGAAGAACCGCTTCGGCGGGTACAGCGCGGAGGAGTCGACACCGCCGGACAGGATGCGCCCGCTCGCCGGCGCCGCCAGGTTGTAGGCGCGGCCGAGCCGGGTGATCGAGTCCAGCAGCACGACGACGTCGTGCCCGAGCTCGACCAGCCGCTTGGCCCGCTCGATCGCCAGCTCGGCGACCGTGGTGTGGTCATCGGCCGGCCGGTCGAAGGTGGACGCGATGACCTCGCCCTTGACCGCACGCTGCATCTCGGTCACCTCTTCGGGCCGCTCGTCGACGAGCACGACCATCAGGTGACACTCGGGGTTGTTGGTCGTGATCGCGTTGGCGATCGCCTGCATGACCAGGGTCTTGCCGGCCTTCGACGGCGACACGATCAGGCCCCGCTGGCCCTTGCCGATCGGTGCCACGATGTCGATGACGCGGGTGGTCAGCGCCTGCTGCTCGGTCTCGAGGCGCAGCCGCTCCGAGGCGTACAGGGGCGTCAGCTTGGGGAACTCCACCCGCTGACGGGCGACCTCGGGGTCGGCCCCGTTGATGGTGTCGAGGCGCACGAGCGGGTTGAACTTCTCGCGGCGCTCGCCCTCCCGCGGCTGACGGACCTGGCCGGTGACCGCGTCACCCTTGCGCATGCCGTACTTGCGCACCATCGACATCGAGACGTAGACGTCGTTGGGGCCGGGCAGGTAGCCGCTGGTGCGCACGAACGCGTAGTTGTCCAGCAGGTCGAGGATGCCCGCAACCGGCAGCAGCACGTCGTCCTCGGTGATGGTCGGCTCCGGGTCGGCGGGTCCGCGGCGGTCACGGCCACGGTCGCGGTCCCGGTCGCGGTCACGGCCCCGACGACGCCGGCGGCTGCTGCCACCGCCCTGGTTGCCCTGGCTGCCCTGGTTGTCGCGACGGCGGCTGTCACGGTTGTCGTCTCGGTTGCCGCGGTCCTGCTGGCCGCGGTCGTCACGGTTGTCGCGGTTGTCGTCGCGTTTCGCGCGGTCCTGCGGGCCGCGGTCGTCACGGTTCTCGTCACGGTGGTCGCGGTCCTGGCGGTCGCTCCGCTCCTCGCGGGGCTCCTCGGACCTGCTCGGCACCGCGT
>JALZDI010000390.1 GCA_030862655.1 Actinomycetota bacterium
AGTTCCGCCACCAGCAGACCGAGGGGGAGCCCATGGGCCGCGTCGTCCTCGTCACCGGGGTCTCACAGGACCTCGGCGGACGGTTCGCGCGCAGCCTGGCCGCCGACCCGGACGTCGACCGGGTGATCGGGGTCGACATGGTGCCGCCCCGGGCCCGCCTCGACGACGTACACTTCGTGCGCGCCGACATCCGCAACCCGGTCATCGCCAAGGTGATCGTGGGCCAGGGCGTCGACACCGTGGTGCACATGGGGATGCTCCCCGCGCCCGGTCGCGCCGGTGGACGCGCCTCGATGAAGGAGACCAACGTCATCGGCACGATGCAGCTGCTGGCGGCCTGCCAGAAGGCGCCCGGGCTGCGCAAGCTGGTGGTGAAGTCCTCGACCGCGGTCTACGGCGCCTCGCCGAAGGACCCGGCGATGTTCACCGAGGACATGTCGCCCAAGCGGATGCCGCGGGAGGGCTTCGCCAAGGACGCGGCCGAGGTGGAGGGCTACGTGCGGGGGTTCGCCCGCCGTCGCCCCGACGTGACCGTGACCATGCTCCGCTACGCGTCGATCATCGGCCCCACGTCCGACTCCGCGCTCGGCCGCTACTTCACCATGCCGGTGGTGCCGACCGTGCTCGGCTACGACGCGCGCCTGCAGCTGTGCCACGAGTGGGACGCGCTCGAGTGCCTGCGGGTGGCCGTGGCCGAGGACGTGCACGGGTCGTTCAACGTCGCCGGTGACGGCATGCTGACGCTCTCGCAGGCCGTGCGGCGGCTGGGCCGGCCGACGCTGCCGGTCCCGACCTTCGCGGTCTCCCGGGTGGGCTCGTTCATCCGGTCGGCGCGGCTGGCCGACTTCTCGCCCGAGCAGGTGGACTACCTCACCTACGGCCGGGGGGTCGACACCACCCGCATGCGCAAGGTGCTGGGCTTCCAGCCCCGCTACGACACCCCCGGCGCGTTCGCCGACTTCGCGCGCAGCATCCGTCCGGGCGCGGTCGACCCCGCCCGGGTCGTCGCGGCGGAGCGCCGGCTGACCCAGCTTCTGATCGGGGAGGGACACCGTGGCTGACGCAGACGTCATCCCGCTCGGCGCACGCGGCCGTCCCGGCCGCGGCGGTGGCCGCAGCAGTACGCCGTCCGCTGCGGCACGCTCGCTCGCCGGCGGCAACCGCGGGGACTCGCGGCCGAAGCGCCCCAGCCGCACCACGGGTGAGGCGGAGCGCTCGGACGTCCCACACGCCCCGGACTCTCCGCAGCGGTCCGGCGTTGCGGAGGCGACCCCCCGCGACGGGAAGGACGCGCCGACACCCGAGGCCACCGAGACCCAGGCCCAGGCGACCGGGGCCGACGAGCCCACCGGCGAGCAGGCCGCCCCGCCGCCACCTCCGCCTCCTCCGGCCGAGGAGGTGTTCGTGGAGCGCCGCGGCGGACGGCTCGGCTTCGACGTCGCAGCCGCTCTCGGCAACGCCGCCCGCGAGGTCTTCGGCGAGGACTGGGAGTCGTCGCTGGCCGAGTTCCTTGCGTTCCTGCGGCGGCGGGTCACCGGCGACTACGTCGTCGACGAGTTCGGCTTCGACGCCGACCTGACCTCGCGGCTGTCCATGGCCGCCGTACGCCCGCTGGTGGAGAAATGGTTCCGAGTCGACGTGCAGGGCGTCGAGAACATCCCCGCCGACGGGGGCGCGCTGGTGGTGGCCAACCACTCCGGCACGGTGCCGATCGACGGGCTGGTGACCTCGCTGGTCGTGCACGACCACGCCGACCGCTACCTGCGGATGCTCGGTGCCGACCTGGTGTTCCGGATGCCGTTCATCGGCGAGATGGCCCGCAAGGGCGGCGCCACCCTGGCCTGCAACGAGGACGCCGAGCGGATGCTGGCCCAGGGCGAGCTGGTCGGTGTGTGGCCGGAGGGCTTCAAGGGCGTGGGCAAGCCGTTCAGCGAGCGCTACACCCTGCAGCGGTTCGGCCGGGGCGGCTTCGTCTCGGCGGCCCTGCGCACCGGGGTGCCGATCGTGCCCTGCTCGATCGTGGGCGCGGAGGAGATCTACCCGCTGATCGGTAACCTGCCGTCACTGGCGCGGCTGCTCGGGGTCCCCTACATCCCGATCACGCCGTTCTTCCCCTGGTTCGGCCCGCTGGGCATGATCCCGCTGCCGAGCAAGTGGCTGATCGAGTTCGGCGAGCCGATCCGCACCGACGCGCTCACCGAGCAGCAGGCCGAGGACCCGATGATGGTGTTCAACCTGACCGACCAGGTGCGGGAGACGATCCAGCAGACGCTCTACGCCCTGCTGATCCAGCGGCGCAGCGTCTTCTTCTGACCCGGGGTCAGGACCAGGACCCAGGGGGCCTCAGGGCAGGTCACCGGTCGCGTCGCCGGGTGCGTCGAGAAGGTCGCCGGGCTGGTCGAGCGAAGACGGCAGCGGCTCGGTGACGTCGTCGGCGCCGGGCAGGCCGCCGCCGTTCTGCGGCTGCCGCGGCGGCTGCTGCTGCTGCGACGGGGCCGGGTCGTGCTGGCCGCCGCCGAGCACGTCACCGAGGTCGAGGCGCAGACCGCCCTCGACCTTGGTGCCGCCGCCGTCCGGTGACCGCGTGGGGTCGTCCTGCGGCAGCTGCTGCTTCCCGCCGGGGCTGCTCAGTCC
>JALZDI010000391.1 GCA_030862655.1 Actinomycetota bacterium
CGTAGGGCCCGACCGCCGCCGGGGTCAGGTCGACCGCGCGGATGCCGGCCTGCTCGTAGCGGGGCGCGTTGGCCCTGTGCACCGACGCCGACGTCGCCTCGAACACCACGTCGGGCAGCTCGCTGCGCGTGAGCAGCCAGTCGACGCCCTCGGCGGTGGCCTCCAGTCCCTGCCTCTCAGCGCGGGCCAGGCCCTCGCTCTGCGGGTCGACACCGACCATCCAGCGCGGCTCGATGCGGTCGGACCGCAGCAGCTTGTACATCAGGTCGGTGCCGATGTTGCCCGACCCGACGATCGCCGCGGTCGCCCTGCCCGCCGTGTGTTGCACGCTCACGCCACCACCTCAGTGTCTGATCACATTCACTCGTTCACTCGAACGTCAGGTTCACGTCGCCCAGCTCCGCACCGTCGTGGCTGAACACCGCGCGGAACTCGTCACCGGGACGCGCGTCGATCGCACGCGTGCACGATCCCGGCAGGATCACGTTGCCGGCGCGCAGCCGTACGCCGAAGTCGGCCACCTTGCGGGCCAGCCAGGCCACCGCGACGGTCGGGTCGCCCAGCACCGCGTCGGAACGGCCCTCGGCCACTTGCTCGCCGTTGCGGTGCAGGGTCGCGTCGATCGAGCGCAGGTCCAGGTCGTCCGGCGCCAGCCGAGCGCGCCCGAGCACGAACCCGGCCGACGAGGCGTTGTCGGCGATCGTGTCGGGGAGGCTGATCTTCCAGTCGCGGATCCGGCTGTCGATCAGCTCGATGGAGGGCACCACGGCCACGGTCGCCGCGATGACGTCCTCCTCCGTGCACCCCTCGCCGGGCAGGTCCTCGCCGAGGACGTAGCCCACCTCGACCTCGACCCTCGGGTAGCAGTAGCGGCTCGCAGGCACCGTCGCGCCGTCCTGGACGCGCATGTCCTCGAGCAGGTGGCCGTAGTCGGGCTCGTCGACGCCCATCATCTGCTGCATGGCCTCGGACGACAGGCCCACCTTGTGGCCGACGATCGGCACGCCCGTCACCCGCCGGCGGATGTTGACCAGCTGGATCTCGTAGGCGTCGGCGGCGTCCAGGTCCGGATAGGTGTCCACCAGCGGCGGGATCGGCTCGCGCCTGGTCTCCGCGGTGTGCAGCAGGTCCGCGAGCTCGGTGCGTTGGTCAGCGGTCAGCACGGTGACTGCCCTTCTCCTCAGATGATGTCTGCTCCACCGGCGCCGATGCGCCGGTCGTGGCCGCAGCCGCGGCGTGGCCGCCCGCTCGACGGCCGGAGAACACGCAGTCGGCCAGCGAGAGGCCGCTGACGTAGGAGTTGGAGCACACGCCGACGGCGGTGCGCCCGGCGGCGTACAGACCGGAGACCACCGACCCGTCCTCGCGCTGCACCTGACCAGTCGTCTGGTCGACGACAAGGCCTCCGAGGGTCAGCATGGGACACGGGTACGCCGGCCGGCGGCGCACCGAGATGTCGACCAGCGAGTACGGCGGAGTGCGCAGCGGCCGGGTGAACTCCGCCGGCTTGCCGACGGGGTCGGGCCCGCCGGAGGCCAGCGCCTCCTCGTGCGCCTTGACCGTCGCCTCGAGGCCCTCGGCGTCGACCCCGGCCCGCTCGGCCACCTCGGCCAGCGACGCGCCGCTGACCCGTCCGGGGCCGAACAGGTAGGCCACCTGCAGCCGCTGGAACCACAGGCCCTGCCGGCGGATCTGGCGGCGCGCCTCGGCCAGCAGCGGGGCGTCGAGCAGCAGCCACCCGCGCCCGTCGTGCCGCTCCACCAGCGCCTGTCCCACTGCGGCGCCGTACCGGGTCTCGTCGATCACCCGCTGCCCGCGGCGGTCGACCAGCAGGGCGCCGAGCAGTGCGCTGGGCGGGGTGAAGAAGCGCCAGGCCGAGACCCGGTCGAGCTTGGCCGTCGCGGCGCCGGCCGAGATCCCGAGCCGTAGCCCGGTGCCGTCGTCGCCCGCCGTACCCAGCGGCAGCCCGCCGCGGTAGGCGGGGGCGTGCGCGTGCACCAGCCCGCGGTCGGCGATGAACCCGCCGGCCGACAGCACCACACCACGACGCGCGACGATCCGGACCGGACGACCGTGGCGACGCTCGAGCCGCTCGCACACCGCGACGCAACGCCGCTTCACGCGCGGCTGGTAGAGACCGGGCTTGGCCGCCAACCGGCCCGCGACCCGGTGCGCGGCGCGCGCCCACCGCGGCGCCCCGACCAGCGTGGTGGCCTCGACACCGGTGACCGCGCCGTCACGTTCGACCAACGAGCGCGCCCGGGTCTGCGGCAGCACGCGGACCCCGCGCCGGCGCACGGAGGCAGCCAGCGCCTTGAACAGCATCTTGCCGGACGCGCCGGGAGCCTTGGCCCGGTGGCCGCGCGGTGCGGGCGCGGCGACGTCGCGGAACGCGCCGGCGACCTCGCTGCCGGAGTAGTACAGGTAGTGCTTGTTGCCGGGGTAGGACGTCTTGGCCGGGGCCAGGCTGCCCTCGAACGGCACCCCCTGCTCCTGCAGCCACCCGATCATCGCCGGGCTGTCCTCGCAGAACGTCCGCAGCGTCTCCGGCCGCGCGGCGTCGCCGACCTCGCGCTCGAGGTAGGCGAGCATCGCCTCGGGAGTGTCCTCGACCCCTGCCGCG
>JALZDI010000087.1 GCA_030862655.1 Actinomycetota bacterium
CCGTCCTGCAGCTGCCCGGCCAGCTCACCGGCCGACTGCTGGCGCTCGGCGGGGTCCTTGGCCAGAGCGGTCATGCAGATGCTCGCGAGCCCCGCGGGCACCGACTCCGGCAGCGGCGGCACCGGGTCACGCAGGTGCTGCATCGCCAGCGCCACGGCCATCTCGCCGGTGAACGGGCGGCTGCCGGACAGGCACTCGTAGAGCACCACGCCCAGCGCGTAGACGTCGGCGGCCGCGGTCGCGGGCAGCCCGCGCGCCTGCTCGGGGGCCAGGTAGTGCGGGGTGCCGATGACCTGACCGCTCTGGGTGAGCGGCACGGCGTCGGCCGCCCGGGCGATGCCGAAGTCGGTGACCTTGACCGTGCCGGTGGGGGTGACGATCAGGTTGGCCGGCTTCACGTCGCGGTGCACGATGCCCTGCTGGTGGGCCACCTCGATCGCGGTGGCCGCCTGCGCGACGATGTCGGCGGCCCGGTCCGGCGGCAGTGCCCCCCCGCGGGCGAGCAGGGCGGACAGCGGCTCGCCGGCCACCAGCTCCATCACCAGGTAGGCGGTGGCCCGCTCGGTGTCAGACGGCGGCACCTCGCCGTAGTCGAAGACCTGCGCGATGCCGGGGTGGTGCAGCGCCGCGGTGTTGCGGGCCTCGGCCTCGAGCCGGGCGCGGAACGTCGCATCGTCGGCGTACTCGCTCTTGAGGATCTTGACCGCGACCTCGCGGCCGAGCACGGTGTCGACGGCGCGCCAGACCTCGCCCATCCCACCGGTGGCGATGTGCCCGCTGAGGCTGTAGCGCCCGTTCCCGACCGACATGGTCGGCGTCATCGGTCGATCACCGCCTGCATGACCGACTTCGCGATCGGGCCGCCGAGGCCGCTGCCGGAGATCCCGCTGCGGGGGACGGCGGCCTTCTCCACGAAGGCCGCGACCGCGACCTCGGGATCGTCGGCCGGGGCGAAGGAGACGTACCAGGCGTAGGGGTGACGCTCGGCGGAGGTCTGGGCGGTACCCGTCTTGCTGCCGACCTCGATGCCGGGGATGGCCCCCGTGCCACCGGTGCCGACGTTGGTGACCGACACCATCATGTCCTGCAGCCGCTCAGCGGTCTCGGGAGACACGGCCTGGCTGAACTCCTCGGGCTCGGTCTCCTCCAGCGTCGTCAGGTCGGGCGCCCGCACCTCGGAGACCAGGTGCGGCTGCATCACCGTGCCGTCGTTGGCGATGCCCGCGGTCACCATCGCCATCTGCAGCGGGGTGGCCGCCACCTCGAACTGGCCGATCGCGGAGAAGGCGGTCTGCGGCTGGTCGGCGTCGGCGGGGAACACGCTGGCCACGTCGGCGGGCAGGTCCTCGAACACGTCCTGGCCGAAGCCGTAGTCCTGCGCCTGCTCGGCCAGCGCCTTGGCGCCCACGGACATGCCCACGTCGGCGAACGCGGTGTTGCAGGACACCGCGAGCGCCTGCGTCAGCGTGATCGTGTCGGCGCCGCAGCTGCCGCCGCCCTCGTTGACCATGTTGGTGGTGGTCAGCGGCAGGTCGAGCGTGGCCGTCCCGGGCACCGGGGACTGCGGGGTGTACCTGCCGCTCTCCAGCGCCGCCGACGCGGTCACCAGCTTGAACGTCGAGCCGGGGGGGTAGCGTCCCTGCGTCGCCCGGTTGAACATCGGCTCCTTGGGAGCGGCGTTCAGCTTGTTCCAGGCCTTGTCGACCTTGCCGAAGTCGTGGCTGGACAGCCGGCCCGGGTTGTAGCTGGGGCTCGAGGCCATCGCGAGCACCTCGCCGGTGTCGGGCCGCAGCGCGACCACTGCGCCCTCGGCCGTGCCCGGCAGGTTCTGCAGACCCTGGTACGCCGCCCGCTGCGCCGCTCGGTCGAGCGTCAGCATCACGCTGCCGCCCTGCGGCTCCTGGTTGGTGACCAGGTCGATGACGCGGTCGACGAACAGGCGCGGGTCGCTGCCGGAGAGGATCTCGTTCTGCGTCAGCTCGACGCCGCCCGAGCCGTAGATGTAGGAGTAGTAGCCGGTGACGTGCGCGTAGGGCTCGGCCTGCGGGTAGGCGCGCAGGAACTCGAACCGGTCCTTGACCGGCTTGCTCACCGCCACCGGGTCGTCGGCGACCAGGATCGGCCCGCGCTCGCGGGAGAACTCCGCCACCTGCACCCGAGTGTTGCCGCTGTTGTCGTTGAGGTCGTCGGCGCGCACGAACTGCACGTAGTTGACGTTGAGCAGCAACGCCAGGAACAGCAGGATGCAGCCCACCGAGAGCCAGCGGATGGGACGGTTCATCGCATCCTCACCACCTGCGTGGCGTCGTCGTCCTCGGCCATGTTGATCTGCGGGGCGGGGCGGCGCGCCTGGTCGCTGATCCGCAGCAGCAGCGCGATGATCGCCCAGTTCGCGACCAGCGACGAGCCGCCCGCGGACATGAACGGCGTGGTCAGACCGGTCAGCGGGATCAGCCGGGTGACGCCGCCGATCACCACGAACACCTGGAACGCGAAGCTGACCGCGAGCCCGACGGCCAGCAGCTTGCCGAACGCGTCCCGGCAGACCAGCGAGACCCGCAGGCCGCGCTCCACGATCAGCGCGAACATCAGCACGATCGCCATCAGGCCGGTGAGCCCGAGCTCCTCACCGAGCGAGGTGACGATGAAGTCGGACCAGGAGAACGGCACCAGGGTCGGGCTTCCCTGCCCGAGCCCCCGGCCGAGGATGCCGCCGAACGCGAGGCCGTACTGCGCCTGCACGATCTGGTAGTAGGTGTCGACATCGGAGAACGGGTCCAGCCAGCCCTTGATCCGCTCCTGCACGTGCGAGAACAGGGTGTAGGCGAGGTAGGCGCCGCCGACGAAGAGGCCGCCGCCGACCACCAGCCAGCCCGGCCGTTCGGTGGAGACGTACAGCAGCACCACGAAGATGCCGAAGAACAGCAGCGACGAGCCGAGGTCTTGCTGGAAGACCAGGATCGCCAGGCTCGCCAGCCAGCCGACCAGGATCGGGCCCAGGTCGCGTCCGCGGGGCAGGTCGATGCCGATGAAGCGGCGGCCGGCCAGCGCCAGCGCGTCGCGGTTCACGACCAGGTAGCCGGCGAAGAAGATGACCAGCAGGATCTTGGCGACCTCGCCGGGCTGGAACGAGAAGCCGAAGACGTTGATCCAGATGCGGGCGCCGTTGATGGTGGTGCCGATCACCGGCAGCAGCGGCAGCACCAGAAGCGCCAGGCCGGCCAGGCCCGCGGTGTAGGTGAACGACTGCAGCCGGCGGTGGTCGCGGATCACGAACAACACCGCACCGAACAGCAGGACGCCGACCGTGGTCCACATCAGCTGCGACGGCGCGAACGGACCGGCTGGGTCGCCGGAGGCCTCCAGCGACAGGTCGATGCGGTGCAGCATCGCCAGACCCAGCCCGTTGAGGGCGACCACGACCGGCAGCAGCACCGGATCGGCGTAGGGCGCGAGGTAGCGCACCCCGATGTGCGCCACGACGGCCAGGGCCGCGAGCCCGCCGCCGTACACGGCGAGGTCGGGCGGCAGCTCCCCCTGCCGGGACAGACCGACGCTGGCGTAGGCGCCGATGCCGATCGCGAGCGCGAGCACCAGCAGCAGCAGCTCGGAGCCGCGCCGCTTGCGGTGCACCACCGCGACGGGGGTGGACTGCACGGCACTCATGACGGGGTCCCCACGCACTCGTCCTCGGGCGGCGCCGGCGACGCCTCGTCGCTGGGCGAGGCAGTCGGCTCGCGGGTGGGCTCGCCGTTCGGGTCGGAGGCCGGGGAGCTCTGCGCCGTGCGCTCGCCGGAACGCTGCGCGTCGCGGCGCGGGCGGTCGCCGTCGCCTCCGCTCCTGGCCGTGCCACCGTCGCCGGGCGAGGGCGACTGGTCGGGGCTCGGGCTCGGGTCGGGCTGCGGCGGCTCGCAGGGGCGAGCATGGCCCTTGAGCTGCCGCACGATGTTGTGCGCGTTGGCCAGGTCGGTGGCGTCGATGCCCTCCTGCACCTTGGTGCGCCAGTACTGCGGCAGCGCGGCCAGCTCGATCTCGCTCTGCCGGTACAGCGACGACAGCCGCACGCCGGGCACGTCGGCGTGGATGCCCTGGTAGATCGCCACGGTCTCGCCGGAGTCGGCGACGTAGTACTGCCCCTGCGTCCAGTCGTAGGCGGCGTTGGCGCCCAGCCCCACCAGGCCCAGCAGCACGACGAGTAAGGCGATCCGCTTCACCCACCGGAACCGGCGCGGCGCCCGCGGGGCGTAGCGCAGCGCCTCGGGGTCGGCGTCGTCGTCGGCCGCACCGGTGCCCGCGCCGACGGCGGGCTGCGTTGCCGTGTCGCTCATCCGGCCGCGGGCCTGTTCGGCGGCGGCGCCGACCAGCATCGGTCCGACGGCCGCGGCCGCCGAGTCGGGGTCGACCGCGCCCGCGCCGTCAGCGTCGTCGACGACGTCGCCGACGACGCAGGTGATGTTGTCGGGACCGCCCGCGTCGAGGGCCAACTGGAGCAGCTCGAGCGCGGACGCGTCCGGCGTGCCCGAGCGCAGACCCTGCGCGATTGCGGCGTCGTCGACGTAGCCGCACAGCCCGTCGCTGCAGATCAGCAGCCGGTCGCCGCTGCGCACGTCGAACGTGGTCAGGTCGGGCTCGGCGTCGTGGCGGCCGTCGAGCGCGCGCAGCAGCAGCGAGCGGTGTGGGTGGGTGCGGGCCTCGCTCTCGGTGATGCGGCCCTCGTCGACCAGTCCCTGCACGAACGTGTGGTCGGAGGTGAGCTGGCGCAGCTCGTCGTCGCGCAGCAGGTAGGCGCGGGAGTCGCCGATGTGGGCCAGGCCCATCCGGTCGCCGCCGTCGAACATGATCGCGGTGACCGTCGTCCCCATGCCCTCGACGCTGGGGTCCTCCTCGATGATCTCGCCGAGCCGGTCGTTGGCCCGCTGCACCGCGCCCGCCAGCGCGGTGAGCATGTCGTCGGCGTGGTCGCCGCCGTGCAGCCGGCGCATCGTCTGCACGGTGACCGCGGAGGCGAGGTCGCCGGCGGCCGCCCCGCCCATGCCGTCGGCGACCACCAGCAGCTGCTCGCTGGCGAAGCCGGAGTCCTGGTTGTTCTTCCGGACCCGGCCGACGTCTGACGTGGCGGAGTAGCGCAGGGCGAGGGTCATCGGCTACTTCCTGAGCTCGACGATCGTCTTGCCGAGGCGCACCGCGGTGCCCGAGCTCACCGGGGTGACCCGGGTCACCCGGGTGCTGCCGATGTAGGTGCCGTTGGTCGAGCCCATGTCCTCGATGAACCACTCCTCGCCGTTGGTGACGAAGCGCGCGTGCCGGGTGGACACGTAGTCGTCGTCGAGGCGGATGGTGGCGTCGCCGCCGCGGCCGAGCGTGATGGTCTCGCCCTGCAGCGGGAGGGACTCACCGGCGTTGCTGCCCTCGGTGATCACCAGCTTGGTCGGCGAGCCGCGGCGCCGGCGCGCCGGCTTGGCCTTGGGCTGCTTGGGCTGCCGGCCGCCCGCGCGGGACTGGTTGGCCGCCCGCGGGGTGTCGACGCGGGCGCCGAACAGGTCGGAGCGGATGACCGACACCGCGGAGAGCACGAAGATCCACAGCAGGGCCAGGAAACCGAACTTGATCAGGGTCAGGGTGAACTCGGACAACAGGTCACCTCGGCCAGTCCGCGGACGGGGGCGTGCTGTCGGGTCGCCGGGGGGAGGACATGCGAGGCGATTGTGCCGTGTCGGGGTTGTCGGCGTGCCGGGGGTTACGGATGGTCATCTTCGTGCTGCCGATCTCGATCACGGCTCCGTCGTCGAGGGTGGCGTGCTGGATGCGCTTGCCGTTGACCCGGGTGCCGTTGGTGGACCCGAGGTCGACCAGCGTCACGACCACGTCGTCGTCGTGCGGGCGCACGCGGATCTCCACGTGCCGGCGGGAGACGCCCGGGTCGCGGACGCGCAGGTCGGCCTCGCTGCCGCGGCCGATCACCACGCCCGGCGGGTCGAGGGGGTGCTTCATGCCGCTGAGCTCGAGGACCACCGGCGCCCGGCGTACGGCGGTGTCGGTCATCCGCTGGCCCTCCACCGGCGTGACCTCGGCCATCGCCTTGCTGGAGACGTGGAAGCGGCCGGTGCTCAGCTTGTCGTCCTCGACGAACGTGATCGAGAGCGGGCCGGCGAACACGTAGCGCTGCTGGTCGGCATGCTCGCGCAGCAGCTGCTTGAGCTCCTGGGTCAGCTGTCCGCCGTACGGCGAGAGCCGTTCGTTGTCGGCCGGCGACAGCTCGATGGTGAAATCGTTGGGAGCCAGCCGGCGCTCGCGGCTGAGGATCTGCGCGGAGCTGTCGACCTCCTTCTGCAGGGCCGCGGCCAGCTCGACCGGCTGGACGGCGCTGCGGAAGACCCGAGCGAAGGCGCCGGTGACCATGCCCTCGAGGCGCTGCTCGAAGCGCTGCAGGACACCCATGGCTCCTCCTCTCGTTCACGTGCTCGCGGTCGTTGCTCGCGAGGGTCCACGACGGCACAGCTCACCCGGCCAGGACCTCCTCAGCCGTGGCCACTCCCGATCGTAACGGCAGTGCGGCAGGATGCCGGACCGGCGGTGAGTGACCCCACAGTTGCGTGCTACCCTTTTTCGGCGCTGGTGAGCTCCTCACCGGCGCGATGCGCGAGTGGCGGAATAGGCAGACGCGCACGGTTCAGGTCCGTGTGCCCGAGAGGGCGTGGGGGTTCAACTCCCCCCTCGCGCACCCTCCCGCAGAAGGCGCTTCCACGTCCGGGTGCGGCAACGTTCGAGCAGCTCGGGCACGTCGTCCGTGGAGATGGCGTCCACGCCGAGCCGCATCGCCTTGTCCCAGGCGGCGCGGTTCGACGTGGCCCGCAGCTGGATGCGGATGCCGTGTTCGTGCATGCGCTCGACGTAGCCGGGCGACAGCGCCGCGGCCGGCA
>JALZDI010000392.1 GCA_030862655.1 Actinomycetota bacterium
GCCGGACCTGGTGCGGCGGCACGTCGCCCACGGCCGCACGGCCCAGGCGGCCCGGGCGTGGGTGCTGCGCAGCGACGAGGCCAACGCACGGCTCGTCGCCGCGGTGGCGCCCCGTGCCGACGCGGTCGTCGATCTGCTGTCAGGTCGGCTCGAACGTGCCGGTGACGCTGAGCTGCGGGGTTGACCGTCGCCGCGGTGGTCGACCAGGTGGGGGCGTCACGTCGACGCTTGCGCCAGCTCAGACCCCTCGCGGGCCAGTGCGGTCAGCCGGCTGATCGCCCGGAAGTACTTCTTGCGGTACCCCCCGCCCAGCATGTCCGGTGCGAACAGCCGGTCCAGCGGCACCCCGCTGGCCACCACCGGCAGGTCCCGGTCGTAGAGCCGGTCGGCGAGCACGACCAGCCGCAGCGCCAGGGCCTGGTCGTGCACCTCCCGTACCTCCTCGAGGCACACCAGGGTCACCCCGTCCAGCAGCGCGCCGTACCGCGACGGGTGCACGTCGGGCAGGTGACGGCACAGGTCGACGAAGTGGTCCAGCGACGCATCGGGATGGGCGGCGGCCACCTCGTGCACGGCGGTGTCGGGCTGGGGGTCGGGCGCGGCCGGCCGCCCGCGGTGCCGGTAGTCCTCGCCGTCGACGCGCTGCACCTGGAAGTGGTCGGCCAGAGACTGGATCTCGCGCAGGAAGTCCTGGGCGGCGAACCGGCCCTCGCCGAGGCTGCCGGGCAGCGTGTTGGACGTCGCCGCCAGCCGCACCCCCGACTCCACCAGCCGCGACAGCAGGGTGGACACGAGGACGGTGTCCCCGGGGTCGTCCAGCTCGAACTCGTCGACGCACAGGAGTCGGTACGACGACAAGGCGTCCACGGCCGGCGCGAAGCCGAGCGCCCCGACCAGATGGGTCAGCTCGACGAACGTGGCGAACAGCTTCGGTCCGGGGGCGGTGTGCCACAGGGACGCCAGCAGGTGCGTCTTGCCCACACCGAAGCCGCCGTCGAGGTAGACGCCGGTGGTCGCCGGCCGCCGCCTGGCCCGCCGGAACCACGACCTCTTCCCGCCTTCGGCCTCCAGGGACCCGGCGAACGCGCGCAGCACCTCGACCGCCTCGGCCTGCGACGGGTGGTCGGGGTCGGGCCGGTAGGTCTCGAAGCGCACGGCGTCGAAGCGCGGCGGCGGCACCAGCTCGGCGATCAGCCGGTCCGGTGGCACACGCGGGTCGCGGTCGACGAGGTGGTGCGGCACGGCGATCAGCCTACGAGCCGCCCGGCCGGTGCGCCGCATGGCAGTATCGGCGGCGTGCGCCGCTACACCCGGGTGAGAGGCTGAGGGCATGGACCTGCCGGTCAACCCGCCGCTGTCGCCGATGCTGGCCCGCTCCGTCAAGTCCATCCCGGACCCCGGCCGGACCGAGGGAGGCTTCCTGTACGAGCCCAAGTGGGACGGCTTCCGCTGCATCGTGTTCCGCGACGGCGACGACGTGGAGCTGACCAGCCGCAACGAGCGCCCGATGACCCGCTACTTCCCCGAGGTGGTCGAGGCGGTCAAGAAGTCGCTGCCGACACGGTGCGTCCTCGACGGGGAGCTGGTGGTCGCGATGGACGGCCGGCTGCAGTTCGAACGGCTGCAGGAGCGGATCCACCCCGCCGAGTCGCGGGTACGCCGGCTGGCCGCGGAGACGCCGGCGTCGTTCGTCGCATTCGACGTGCTCGCCCTGGACGACCGCGACCTGACCGAGCAGCCGATGGGCGAGCGCCGGGCCGTGCTCGAGCAGGTCCTCGCCGATGCGGCCCCGCCGGTCCATCTCACGCCCGCCACCCGCGACCACGCGACCGCGCTGTCGTGGTTCGGCCAGTTCGAGGGAGCCGGCCTCGACGGGGTGGTCGCCAAGCCGCTGTCGTCGGTCTACGAGCCCGGCGTGCGGGCGATGTTCAAGATCAAGCACGAGCGGACGGCCGACGTGGTCGTCGCCGGCTACCGGCTGCACAAGACCTCCAAGCCCGAGCGGCCGCTGCTCGGCTCGCTGCTGCTGGGCCTGTACGACGACGGCGGCGGACTGCAGCACGTGGGCGTGTCCGCGGCCTTCGCGGCCGCGCGCCGCGCGGAGCTGTACGACGAGCTGACGCCGCTGGTGGTGTCGCCGGACGAGCACCCGTGGGGCGCGTGGGCGGCCGCGGAAGCCGGCGACCGGCGGCCCGGTGCGGAGTCGCGGTGGAGCGCCGGCAAGGACCTGTCCTGGACGCCGCTGAATCCGGAGCTGGTGTGCGAGGTCGGCTACGACCACATGGAGGGGACCCGGTTCCGGCACACCGCGCAGTTCAAGCGCTGGCGCACCGACCGCGACCCCGCCTCGTGCACCTACGAGCAGCTGGAGGAGCCGGTCAGCTACGACCTCGGCGAGATCCTCGGCCCGTGATGCTTGGTGCGGCGGCCCGAAAGCGCAACGATAGAACCACAACGCACCAGCGTTGCCGCGAACAGTGACGCCCCGGGGCGTATGGAGGTGTCGACATGTACGACGTCGTCCTGTTGATCGAGAAGGCCCTCTCCAAGGCCGACGCGGTGCAGGTGGCCGGCCTGCACGAGTCGCTCGACGAACCGGTCCGCTACCACGTGATCCT
>JALZDI010000088.1 GCA_030862655.1 Actinomycetota bacterium
GTCCTGCACCGACACCACGGTCAGCCGGGCGCCCTCACCGGTGCGGATCTCGACGTTGGACGCCGTCACCGCGTGGCCCTGGTGGTCGAGCACCACCGTGGCCGAGGCGTACGGCTCGACGTCGACGAACAGGTGGCCGAAGGACGCCTGGTCGCCGTCGGTCTCGCCGCGCACGGTGACCACGACCGGGTCGTCGACGACGACCTCCTGGGGCACCGTGACGACGGTCGCCTGGGCGAAGGAGGTCCACGCCTGCGCGCTGACCCGGTCGCCGGGCGTGTAGACGCTGCCGAGCCGCGCGTCGGACCGGTCCACGCTCTCCACCCGCACGTCGGCCGGCGCGTCGACGTCGACCACGACCTTGCCGTCGCCGGTGAACCTGCCGTTGTGCAGCCCCTTGAGCCGCTTCAGCGGCGTGAAGCGCCAGACCTCCTCCCGGCCGGTCGGGACCTCGTGGTCGTCGAGGTCGAAGGACCCGGCCGGGTGCAGGTGGCTGGCCACCTGCTCGACGGCGGTCTGCACGTTGTTCACTGCGGGGTCGCTCTCGTGTTCGGGCGCGGTGTCGCGCGACTGGCCAGGATGGTCTGCCGAGGTCAGCGTCATCAGCCGACGGCGCCTTCCATCTGCAGCTCGATCAGCCGGTTCAGCTCCAGGGCGTACTCCATCGGCAGCTCACGCGCGATCGGCTCGATGAAGCCGCGCACGATCATCGCCATCGCCTCGTCCTCGTCGAGCCCGCGGCTCATCAGGTAGAACAGCTGGTCGTCGCTGACCCGCGACACCGTGGCCTCGTGCCCCATGGACACGTCGTCCTCGCGCACGTCGACGTAGGGGTAGGTGTCGGAGCGGCTGATCTGGTCGACCAGCAGCGCGTCGCACTTCACCGTGCTCGCCGAGTGGTGGGCGCCGTCCTCGACCTGCACCAGACCGCGGTACGACGTGCGGCCGCCGCCGCGCGCCACCGACTTGGAGATGATCGAGCTCGAGGTGTGCGGGGCGTTGTGCACCATCTTCGCGCCGGCGTCCTGGTGCTGGCCCTCGCCCGCGAACGCCACCGACAGCGTCTCGCCCTTGGCGTGCTCACCCATCAGGTAGATCGCGGGGTACTTCATCGTCACCTTGGAGCCGATGTTGCCGTCGACCCACTCCATCGTCGCGCCCTCCTCGCAGGTGGCGCGCTTGGTGACCAGGTTGTAGACGTTGTTGGACCAGTTCTGGATCGTCGTGTAGCGGCAGCGGGCGCCCTTCTTCACGATGATCTCCACCACCGCGGAGTGCAGCGAGTCGGTGGAGTAGATCGGCGCGGTGCAGCCCTCGACGTAGTGCACGTAGGCGTCCTCGTCGACGATGATCAGCGTGCGCTCGAACTGGCCCATGTTCTCGGTGTTGATGCGGAAGTAGGCCTGCAGCGGGATGTCGACGTGCACGCCCTTGGGCACGTAGATGAACGACCCGCCGGACCAGACCGAGGTGTTCAGCGAGGCGAACTTGTTGTCGCCGACCGGGATGACCGTGCCGAAGTACTCGCGGAAGATCTCCGGGTGCTCGCGCAGCGCGGTGTCGGTGTCGAGGAACAGCACGCCCTGCGCCTCGAGGTCCTCACGGATCTGGTGGTAGACGACCTCGGACTCGTACTGCGCCGCGACCCCGGCGATCAGCCGCTGCTTCTCCGCCTCGGGGATGCCGAGCCGGTCATAGGTGTTCTTGATGTCCTCGGGAAGCTCGTCCCAGGTGGTGGCCTGCTTCTCCGTCGACCGGACGAAGTACTTGATGTTGTCGAAGTCGATGCCGCCGAGCTCGGCGCCCCAGGTCGGCATCGGCTTGCGGTGGAAGAACTTCAGGCCCTTCAGCCGCAGGTCGAGCATCCACTCGGGCTCGTCCTTCCTGGCGGAGATGTCGCGCACGACCTCCTCCGACAGCCCGCGCTTGGCGCCGGCTCCGGCGTCGTCGGAGTCGGCCCAGCCGTACTCGTAGCGGCCGAGTCCTTCGAGCTCCGGATGAGCAGTGGAAGTCATGGGGTCTGTTTCCTCCCGGTCGGGGTGGGCCGCGCCCGCACGGCAGCCGTGTCGGGCACGTGGGTCGTGCAGACGCCATCGCCGTGGGCGATGGTCGCGAGGCGCTGGACGTGCCGCCCGAGCAGCCGGGCGAACACCTCCGTCTCGGCCTCGCAGAGCTGGGGGAACTCGGCGGCCACGTGGGCCACCGGGCAGTTGTGCTGGCACAGCTGCAGGCCCGTCTGTGCGCTGCGCACGGACGCGGCGTAGCCGTCCTCGGTGAGCGCGTCGGCCAGCACCTGCGCGCGCTCGTTCTGGTCGGCCGCGGCGACCGCGGGTGCGTAGCGCTCCTCGAGCTCGGCCACCCTACGACGGGCGAAGGCCTGCACCGCCTGCGGCCCGCCGTTCTCGGCGAGGAACCGCATGGCCGAGACCGCCAGGTCGTCGTAGGCCTGGTAGAACGCGTCGCGACCGGCGTCGGTGACCACGAACACCTTGGCCGGGCGGCCGCGCCCGCGGTGGCCGTAGACCCGGGGCTCGCGGGCCTCGATCAGGCCCTCCTCGACCAGCTGGTCGAGGTGCCGGCGGATCGCCGCCGGGGTGAGGTCGAGCCGCTCGGCCAGGGTCGCGGCCGTGGAGGGGCCGTTCTGCAGGATGGTGTGCGCCACCCGCTCGCGCGTGGGGGCGTCGTCGGGGAGGGGTACGGCGGCCCCCGGCTCGACGAGGGGCGCGCCGACCTGCGGAGCGCCAGCGTTTTTCACAACGCCTATGTTTCCTTATTGCCCCCCGGCGTTCAACGAAGGGCACCCTAACCTGCGGTCGGCCGCCGCCCACAGCGCTGTGGCCCGCGCCACGTACCTACACTCACAGGCGTGTCCCCGGCAGCCGTGGAGGTCCGCGACCTCGTGATGCGCTACGGCGCCACCACTGCTCTCGACGGCCTCAGCCTGTCCGTGGAGACGCACACGATCACCGCGGTGCTCGGCCCCAACGGCGCCGGCAAGACGACTTTGCTGGAGACCTGCGAGGGTTACCGCCGCCCGCAGCACGGGCGGGTGCGGACGCTGGGCCTCGACCCGGTCCGCGAGCGCCCGCGGCTGCTCCCGCGGGTCGGCGTGATGCTGCAGAGCGGCGGCGCCTGGTCCGGCGTACGCGCCGAGGAGATGCTGCGGCACGTCGCCGCGATGCACGCGCACCCGCTCGACGTCGGCCTGCTGGTCGACCGGCTCGGGCTGGCGGCCTGCGGGCGCACGCCGTACCGCCGCCTCTCCGGCGGCCAGCAGCAGCGGCTGGGCCTGGCGATGGCGCTGGTGGGGCGCCCGGAGCTGGTGTTCGTCGACGAGCCCACCGCGGGCCTGGACCCGCAGGCCAGGCACGCGACCTGGGAGCTGCTGGAGGAGGTGCGCGACGACGGGGTCACGGTCGTGCTCACCACCCATTTCATGGACGAGGCCGAGCGTCTCGCCGACCAGGTGTTCGTGATCGACCACGGCCGGCTGCTGGCCACCGGCAGCCCGCGCGAGCTCACCCACTCCGAGCAGCAGACCAGCCTGACGTTCCAGGCGCGGGCCGGGCTCGACCTCACGTCGCTGTCGCACGCGCTGCACGACCGGTTCGTGGTCGCCGAGCACCCCGCCGGCACCTACGTGGTGACCGGTCCGGTGGGTCCGGACGAGCTGGCCGCGGTCACCTCGTGGTGCTCCCGGCACCGGGTGATGCCCGCCGGGCTCAGCGTCGGTCGACGCACGCTCGAGGACGTGTTCCTCGAGCTGACCGGACGGGACCTGCGGTCATGAGCCGCACCTTCGCCCCGCACCCGGGCGCGGCGCCGATGCACCGGATGGTCCGGGCCCAGACCTCCATGGAGACGCGGCTGCTGCTGCGCAACGGCGAGCAGCTGGTGCTGGCCGTGGTCATCCCGCTGGTGGTCCTCGTCGCCGGGGTCTACGCCGCCGGCTCGCTCGAGCTGACCGACGCCGACCCGGTGCAGGTGCTCACCCCCGGGGTGCTCGCGCTCGCCGTGATGTCCACGTCCTTCACGTCGCTGGCGATCGCGACCGGGTTCGAGCGCCGGTACGGCGTGCTCAAGCGGCTGGGGTCCTCCCCGCTGCCGCGGAGCGGGCTGCTCGCGGGCAAGGTGCTGGCGCTGTTCGCGGTCCAGCTGCTGCAGTTCGTGCTGATCGCCGCCGCCGCCGTGGCCATCGGCTGGCGGCCCTCGCCGGGGCTCACCGGCGTCGCCGGCGCCGTCACGTGCGTGCTCGCCGGCACCGCCGCGTTCGCCTCGCTGGGGCTGCTGCTCGCCGGCATCCTGCGTGCCGAGGCGACGCTGGCCGCGGCCAACCTGGTCTACGTCGTGCTGCTCATCGCCGGCGCCGTGATCGTGCCGCCCTCGGCGTACGGGCAGGTCGGCTGGGCGCTCACGCTGCTGCCGTCCGGCGCACTCGGGTCGGGGCTGCGCGAGTCCCTGGGCGCCGGCCACCTCCCCTGGCTGCACCTCGTCGTACTCATCGTCTGGGCCGCGCTCGGCGGCATGCTGACCGCGAGAACGTTCCGATGGGAGTGAGAGCCGCCGAACCGGCGCGGTGGCTGCGGCCGCTGGCCGTGGCCAGCCTGGTCAGCAACATCGCGATCGTGGTCACCGGCGGCGCCGTCCGGCTGACCGGCTCGGGGCTCGGCTGCCCGACCTGGCCGCGCTGCACGCAGGCGTCGTTCGTGCCGCACGGCGAGCTCGGGATGCACGCCGCGATCGAGTTCGGCAACCGGATGATGACGTTCGTGCTCGCCGCGGTCGCGGTCGCGACCTGGGTGGCCGCGATGCGCGCACGTCCGCGCCGGCGCTCGGTCCGGGCGCTGGCGACCGGGCTGGCGCTGGGCATCCCCGGGCAGGCGCTGATCGGCGGGGTGACGGTGCTGACCGACCTCAACCCGTGGGTGGTGTCGCTGCACCTGATGCTGTCGATGGCGATGACCGGGCTGGCGGTGCTGCTGGTGCGACTGGTCCACGAGGGTGCGCCGCTGACGGTGCGCCGTGCCGCACCCTCGGTGCGCGGCTTGGCCGCAGCGGTCGTCACGGTCACGTTCGTGGTGCTCTACCTCGGCACGGTGGTCACCGGCGCCGGGCCGCACGCCGGGCACCTCGAGGCGACCGACCTGGAGGGCAACCAGGTGTTCGTCGTGCGCAACGGCCTCGACCCGCAGGTGGTCAGCCACGTGCACGCCGCGTTCGTCTACCTGCTGGTGGCGCTCACCGTGGCCACCCTCCTCGCGGCGCACCGGACCCGTGCGCCCCGCGACGTCCGGACGGCCGCGCTGGTGCTGCTCGCGGTGGAGCTCGGCCAGGGCACGGTCGGCTTCACGCAGTACTTCCAGGACCTGCCGGTGCTGCTGGTGGGCATCCATCTGCTCGGCGCCGCGTTGCTCACCGCCTGCGCCTCGTGGCTGCTGGTCTCCACCCGCGGGGGCCGGGGCACTCGCGCAGTCTCGGCGGGAAGGGGTGGGTCAGCGCAGCAGCGGGTCGATCGCGACCGCGAGGAACAGCAGCGCGAGGTAGAGGTTGGACCCGTGGAACAGCCGCATCGGCCGTAGCCTCGCCAGGTCGTAGCCGGCCCGGGCCCGCCCGTGCAGCAGGTGCGCCTCGGCCAGCAGCGCGACGCCGAGCGCGCCGGCCGCCGCGGGGTAGAGCCAGCCGGTGCCGGCCACCGGCCACAGCATCAGCGACACCGCCACCGTGCCCCAGCTGTAGGCGACGATCTCGCCGCTCACCCGCCGCGCCGGGGCCACCACCGGCAGCATCGGCACGGCGGCGGCGGCGTAGTCCTCGCGGTAGCGCATCGCCAGCGACCAGAAGTGCGGCGGCGTCCAGAAGAACACCACCGCGAACAGCACCACCGGCGCCCACGCGAGCCCGCCGGTCACCGCGGTCCAGCCGATCAGCGCCGGGAAGCAGCCGGCGGCGCCGCCCCAGACGATGTTCTGCGGTGTCCGCCGCTTCAGCAGCAGGGTGTACCCGACGACGTAGAAGACGTTGGCGGCCAGCGCCAGCAGCGCCGACAGCGAGTTGACCAGCAGCCCCAGCCACAGCGTCGAGACGACGCCCAGCGCGAGCCCGAACACCAGAGCCGCCCCGGTGCCGACCAGGTGGCGCGGCAGCGGTCGGCGCCTGGTGCGCCGCATCCGCTCGTCGATGTCGCGGTCGAAGACGCAGTTCAGCGCGTTGGCCGAGCCCGCCGACAGGGTGCCGCCGACCACCGTCGCGACCACCAGCCCCAGGTCGGGCACCCCGCCCGCGGCCAGGAACATCACCGGCACCGTCGTCAGCAGCAGCAGCTCGATGATCCGCGGCTTCATCAGCCCGACGTAGGCCGCGAGCACGTCGCGGACGCCCGGTCGCGACGTCGACCCGGCCACGGACCCGTCGGACCCGACCCGCACGACCGCGCCACGGGCCTGCTCGACGTGCGGGCGCACGCTGGCCTGGGAGTCGATGGCCGTCACGGGTACCTCAGTCTGCCGGCGGTTGGCTGTCAGGGCGCCGGTGCAACCCCTGGTTCGGCCCCGGCTCACCACTGCCGTCAGTCTAGTGCTGCGGAGTCGTCCTCCCGGCACCGGGCGCTGTGCATCCGGTCACCACGGCGGGCCAGCGGTGTCCCCCATCGGACCCTGGGTAATGTGCCCAACGTGAGCAACCTGAGCACCGGCACCAGCCCCCTCGAGTGGACCGATGAGGACAGGCGGGTCGTGGACACCGTCCGGGTGCTGGCGATGGATGCCGTGGAGCGGACCGGCAGCGGGCACCCTGGTACGGCGATGGCGTTGGCCCCCGCGGCGTACCTGTTGTTCCAGAAGCTGATGCGGCACAGCCCCGCGGACCCGAACTGGAGCGGCCGCGACCGTTTGGTGCTGTCGGCCGGGCACTCCAGCCA
>JALZDI010000393.1 GCA_030862655.1 Actinomycetota bacterium
GCATGATCGCCACCATCGCGTCGGTGTCGATCTGCCCCTGGCCGATGTTGGCGTGCCGGTCGGCGCCGGAGCCGAACGCGTCGCGGGAGTCGTTGGCGTGCACCAGGTCGACCCGCCCGGTGATCGCACACACCCGCTCCACCAGGTCGGACAGCTCCTCGCCGCTGGCGTGGGCGTGGCAGGTGTCGAGGCAGAAGCCGACCCGGTCGGCGCCGTCGGCGTCGGTGATCGCCTCCCAGACCCGGGCGATGCTGCCGAGGCGCCGGGTCATCGCCTTGTCGCCGCCGGCGGTGTTCTCGAGCAGCAGCCGGCAGCGAAGCTCGGTGCGCTCGATGCACTTGCGCCAGTTGTCGTAGCCCACCTCGGGGTCGTCGTCCTTGAGCACGTGGCCGCCGTGCACGATCAGCCCCTTGGCGCCGATGTCGGCCGCCGCGTCGACCTGCTGCTGGAGCAGCTTGCGGCTGGGGATGCGGATGCGGTTGTTGGTGGTGGCGACGTTCAGGACGTACGGCGCGTGGACGTAGAGGTCGACCCCGGCCGTCTCCGCCGCCGAGCGCAGCGCCTCGGCACCCCCCTCGTACGCCACCTTAGGCCCCTTCCAGCCCTGTGGGTCGCCGAGGAAGAACTGCACGGCGTCGGCGTCGCGCGCCACGGCCTCGGCGATGGGGTCCTGCTGGTCGACGTGGGCGCCGATGCGCAACGCGGAGCTCATGGCGGCCAGCCTACGACCCGGGTCCGACGGAGCTCGGCGCCAACCGGGTGACCTGCTGCCTACAACCGCGGAGCGGGCAGCAGGCCGCCGTTGGCCAGGTTGAGCGCGAACCCGAGAGCGCTGCCGACCAGGCCGACGACGATGATCCACCGCTCCCCGCGGGTCTTGGAGATGAACTGGTCGAAACCGCCGATCAGGGCCCCGGCCAGGCCCATCCAGCCGCCGGGGATGTGCCAGTCCGGCTGGGTGGCGCACACCAGGGACGCCAGCCCCAGCCCCAGGCTCAGGAACGCCAGCGCGTTCTCCTTCGGGTGCCGACGGCCGTCGGTGTTGAGCCAGCGGTTCAGCAGGTGGGGTGACTCCACGAGTCGAGCGTGCCGCCGACCCGCGCCGACCGCAAGCCCACCCCGTGGGCGGACCAGAGCGGCCGCTCCACGGGCCGGCCTCGACGTGGCGGGTTCGGGCCGATGCTGCCTCCGCCACGAGATGCTGCGGCGTGGACAACCCCACCCGAACCATGGCATCGCCGACCATCACCAGGTCGACGACCCCGAGCAGGTCGGCCGGGTCGACGAACGTCCCTGACGGGCAGACCACCGGGTGGCCGCGGTTCTCGACGACGTGACCTGTGCCGGGTGCCTCGCACCTGGATGCCGTCGATGCGGGACTCGAGCCACCGCACGATGGCGTGTACGTCGGAGAACGGCGGGACGGGTGGCTCGAAGACGGCGGCGGCCGAGAAGTGGCGGGTCGGGCACGTCGGCGCACACGTAGACACGCGCGGAACAGCCTGCGGAAGCGCGACGCGCAGCATGTGCCCGCTCACGCCCGCCGCGAGTGGGTCTGCGCGGGCGAACGGCCGCTTGCGCAGCGACTCGGGGACAGGACGTTGCGGAGGCGTGGCCAGCCAGCTGGCCCGATTCCACGGCACGGCCGCTCGGAGTGCCCGAGTTCTCACGGCGCAGCCTGTGCACGGCGATTTCAGTGGTACGGCGGACCGCTGCTAGTCTGGCCCCCGAGACGGCCCGGCACACGGCACGAGGTTGCCGGGCTCTCCCACGCATAGCCCTCCTGTCACGGAGAGACCGTGACCGCCGAGTCCAGAGGAGGTGGAGATCCGCTGATGCGTAACTACGAACTCATGGTCATCCTCGACCCCGATCTCGAGGAGCGCACGGTCGCTCCCTCGCTCGACCAGTACCTCAACCTCGTCCGCAACGACGGTGGCAGCGTGGAGAAGGTCGACGTATGGGGTCGGCGGCGCCTCGCCTACGAGATCCAGAAGAAGTCAGAGGCGATCTACGCCGTCGTCGAGCTGACCGCTGAGCCCGCGACGGTCAAGGAGCTGGACCGCCAGCTCGGCCTGAACGAGTCGGTACTGCGTACCAAGGTCCTCCGCCCCGACGCGCACTGACCGCCCGTCGGCGGCTCCCCGCCGCGCGACCCACTCCAGGAGGAGACCATGGCAGGCGACACCATCATCACCGTTGTCGGCAACCTCACCGACGACCCCGAGCTTCGCTTCACCCCCAGCGGTGCCGCGGTGGCCAACTTCACCGTGGCCTCGACCCCGCGGTTCTTCGACAAGCAGGCCAACGAGTGGCGCGACGGCGAGGCGATGTTCCTGCGCTGCTCGATCTGGCGGCAGGCCGCGGAGAACGTCGCGGAGTCGCTGCACAAGGGCACGCGCGTGGTCGTGCAGGGCCGCCTCAAGCAGCGCTCCTTCGAGACCCGCGAGGGGGAGAAGCGCACCGTGATCGAGCTCGAGGTCGACGAGATCGGCCCGAGCCTTCGCTACGCCACCGCCAAGGTCACCAAGACCAGCCGCGGCGGCGGCAGCGGCGGGGGCGGCGGCTTCGGCGGCGGCGACGACCCCTGGGCCTCCCAGCCCGCCGGGC
>JALZDI010000394.1 GCA_030862655.1 Actinomycetota bacterium
CCGGCGGGCCGCTCTCGGCGGCTTCGGCGGCCTCGCCCTGCGCGGTCTGGCCCTCGGGGGCCTCGGCGGGCGCGCCCTCAGCGGCCTGCACGCCCTCGGGAGCCTCCTCCGCGGCGTGGCCCTCCTCGGGAGCCTCGTCGAACGGCTGCGACACGGTTGGATTCGCCACCTTTACTCGTTACGTGGGCTGACCGGCTGGTCAGCCGAAGACCTTGAACATCAGCGTGCCGAACGCGTAGTCGAGCGCCGAGACGATGCCGATCATCACCAGCACGAACACCAGCACCACCCAGAAGTAGGTGATCAGCTGCCGGCGCGTCGGCCAGACGACCTTGCGCAGCTCGGTGACCACCTGCCGGTAGAACGTGACCGGGCTCGTGCGCCGGCCGCGGTTGCGGTCCTGCGACGAGGTCGCGGAGGAGCGAGTCTCCGTCACGGTCTCACCTTCATCTGGGTCTGGTGTCTGTTGTCGTGTGTTGCCGTATGTCTGGGCCTGTGCTGCCAGCGACCTTGCAGGGCACGAGGGACTCGAACCCCCAACCTTCGGTTTTGGAGACCGATGCTCTGCCAGTTGAGCTAGTGCCCTAAGCAGCCCCGGACCCCGTGGGCCGACCGGCTCGGGACTTTCCGGGCATGACGACCAACGGTGCAGCAGCCACCAAGAGCATGAGTGTACGCGGTCGGGCAGGCGTAGGTCGAACCGAGCCGGCGCCCGCACGGACCCCCTGCCCGCGGCGGTCGGGGCGGTGCAACGATAAGGGACATGACTTCGAGCACCGGACGCAGGCGCATCTCCGAACGCATCAGCAGCATCGCCGAGTCGGCCACGCTGGCCGTGGACGCCAAGGCGAAGGCCCTCAAGGCCGAGGGCCGTCCGGTGATCGGCTTCGGCGCCGGCGAGCCCGACTTCCCCACGCCCGACTACATCGTCGAGGCCGCGGCCGCCGCCACGCGCGACCCCGCCAACCACCGATACACGCCCGCCGGCGGCCTCCCCGAGCTGCGGCAGGCGGTGGCGGACAAGACGCTGCGCGACTCCGGCTACCGCGTCGAGCCCAGCCAGGTGCTGGTCACCAACGGCGGGAAGCAGGCGGTCTACCAGACCTTCGCGACCCTGCTCGACCCCGGCGACGAGGTGCTGCTGCCCGCGCCGTACTGGACCACCTACCCCGAGGCGATCCGGCTCGCCGGCGCGACGCCGGTCGACGTAGTCGCCGACGAGACCCAGGGCTACCTGGTCACCGTCGAGCAGCTCGAGGCGGCGCGCACCGAGCGCACCAAGGCGCTGCTGTTCAACTCGCCGTCCAACCCCACCGGCGCGGTCTACCCGCCCGAGCAGGTCGCCGAGATCGGCCGGTGGGCGCTCGAACACGGCATCTGGGTGGTGACCGACGAGATCTACGAGCACCTGGTCTACGGCGGGGCGAAGGCGGCCTCGATCGTCGTGCAGGTGCCCGAGCTGGCCGACACCTGCGTGATCGTCAACGGGGTCGCCAAGACCTACGCGATGACCGGCTGGCGGGTGGGCTGGATGGTGGGTCCCGCCGACGTGGTCAAGGCGGCAGCCAACCTGCAGTCGCACGCCACCTCCAACGTCGCCAACGTGTCCCAGCGGGCCGCGATCGCCGCGGTCAGCGGCGACCTCAGCGCGGTGGAGGAGATGAAGATCGCCTTCGACCGGCGCCGGCAGACCATCGTCAAGATGCTCAACGAGGTCGACGGCTTCGTCTGCCCTGAGCCGGAGGGCGCGTTCTACGCCTACCCGAGCGTGAAGGGGGCGCTCGGCCGTGAGATCGGCGGGCGGACCCCGACCACGTCGGTCGAGCTGGCCGAGGTCATCCTCGAGCAGGCCGAGGTGGCGGTGGTGCCGGGTGAGGCCTTCGGGACCCCGGGCTACGTGCGGATGTCGTACGCCCTCGGCGACGACGACCTGGTCGAGGGCGTCGGCCGGATCCAGCGGCTGCTCAACAGCTGAGTGCCCGCCGCATGGCCGCACGGGACCTGCGGGCGCTGACGGCACTGCCAAAGGCCCACCTGCACCTGCACTTCACCGGCTCCATGCGGCACGACACGCTCCTGGAGCTGGCCGACCGCGACGGCGTGCGGCTGCCCGAGGCTCTGTGCACCGGGTGGCCGCCACGGCTGTCCGCAACCGACGAGAAGGGCTGGTTCCGCTTCCAGCGGCTCTACGACGTGGCCCGCTCGGTACTGCGCCGCGAGGACGACGTCCGGCGGCTGCTGCGGGAGGCGGCCGAGGACGACGCCGCGGACGGCTCGGTGTGGCTGGAGATCCAGGTCGACCCGTCCGGGTACGCCGCTCGCTTCGGGGGCCTGACCGCGTTCACCGACCTGGTGCTCGACGCCGCCGCCGACGCCGGCGCTCGGGCGGGGATCGGCATCGGCGTGGTGATCGCGGCCAACCGCACCCGGCACCCGCTGGACGCGCGCACGCTCGCCCGGCTCGCGGCGCAGTACGCCGGTCGCGGCGTGGTGGGCTTCGGGCTGTCCAACGACGAGCGGCGCGGCGCGGCCGAGGACTTCGAGCGGGCGTTCCGGATCGCGCGACGGGCAGGTCTGGCCAGCGTGCCGCACGCCGGCGAGCT
>JALZDI010000089.1 GCA_030862655.1 Actinomycetota bacterium
GTTCTACGACGCTCTCGTCGGCGCGGGCGCGACGCCGGTGTCGAGCCGAGAGCTGGTCGGGCGGCTGCGTCGCAACGGGCTGCGCCGGCCTAAGCCCGACCCTCGAGCCGGTCGAGCTCGGCGGTGAGGTTGGCCCGGGCCCGCTGCTCCCACCGGGCATAGCCGGTCGCGGTGCTGTAGAGCCGGTCGGCCTCCAGCAGGCGACGGAGTACGGCGGAGCGCCCGGCACGGAACGCGTCGTCGGGGACCTCGGCGTACTCGGCGCGGACGTCGGCGACGTACTCCGCGTGCCGCCACGGCTCGGCGGCCAGGATGCGCAGGTCGGCGTCGCACAGCACCGCGCCGTTCGCGTCCCCTTCGTCAGGGCGGTGGGTGGCCGTCAGCCGGACGAGCCGCGCCACCTCGTCCACCAGCCCGGGCGGGAGCCCGAGGACGCGAAGCTCGCGCACCGCCAGCTCGGCCGACCGCTCCTCGTTGTCGTCCCGGTGCACGTCGTAGACCGCGTCGTGAAACCACGCCGCCCAGCGCACGGCGTCGACGTCGTCGGCCTCCTCGGCGAGCTCGTCGACCGTCTGCAGCACCTCCTGCAGATGTCGCAGGTCGTGGTAACGCCGGTGCGGCTCGTCGTAGCGCTGCGTCAGTGCGGCGCGGACCTGCTCCATGGCGGTGACTGTAACGGCCCGACGCCGCAGTCGGCCGTCGCCCGTCGCTACGCTCGGCGCCATGACCCAGATCCTGCACAGCGGCCGCGCCCTGGCCGCGAACCTGGTCGCCTTCGACATCCGGTGGGACGGCGGTCCGACCGGGCGGGAGCAGCAGCCCGTGCTGTGGTCGATGTTCGTCACCAGCCCCGACGGTGAGCAAACGGTGCAGCTGGGGTACGAGGTGGTGGGCGGCGCCTTCTCGGCGCAGTTCGTCACCGACCGGGCCACCGGTCGGCGGCAGGACGTCGAGGAGGACGCCGACCTGCGCGACGGCGAGATCACCGTGCGGTTCCCTGCCCGCATGGTGGGCGTCGCCGCAAACTGGCCGACGTGGCGAGCCGTGGTCACCGTGAGCGGCAGCGACGTGGCCGAGGACGTCACGACCACCTGAGGCAACGGAGGACCATGACCCTGGAGACCGACCTGACCGTTGCCGTCACCGGACCGACCGGGACCTTCGGTTTCGGGCTGATGCCGCTGCTGCAGATGGACGGCCGGGTCACGCGGGTCGTCGGGGTCGCCCGCCGCGCGTTCGACCCGGGCGAGCACGGCTGGACGAAGATGGACTACCGCCGCGGGGACGTCCGTGACGCCGAAGCGCTGCGCCAGGCGTTCGACGGTGCGGACGTCGTCATACACCTGGCGTTCCTCGTCGCGGGCGGCGGGGAGCGCCGTGCCATCAACGTCGAGGGCACGCTGAACGCCTTCCGCGCCGCCGCCCAGGCCGGTGCGCGTCGCTTCGTCTACGCGTCCTCGGTCGCGGCCTACGGGTTCCACCGCGACAACCCGGTCGGGATGACCGAGGACTGGCCGGTGCGACCCGCCGAGCGGCTCTCCTACGCACGGGAGAAGGCCGAGGTCGAGCAGCTGCTCCGGGCCGAGGCGGAGGCGCACCCCGAGCTCGACCTGTACGTGCTGCGTCCGTGCATCGTGCTCGGGCCGCACACCCTCGGCGCCAAGCAGTTCCTGCCCGAGCCGCTGGCCACGCTCGCCCGCGAGGTGCAGGGACGGCTGGCGACCCTTCCGGTTCCCGTCCCCGCGCCGGTGCCGGACGTGCCGGTGCAGCTGGTGCACGAGTCCGACGTCGGGCGTGCGCTGGTGGGCTGCGTCGTCGGAGCCGGCCCGCCCGGGGCCTACAACATAGCCGCGGACGACGCGGTGAGCGCGGTGGACCTCGCCCGCGAGCTCGGTATCCACCCGATCGCGGTGCCGGCGTGGCCGGTGCAGGCGGCCGCCCGTCGGCTGGCGCAGCTGCCGTTGCTGCCGTCGGTGGCCGAGTGGGTCGAGGCGGCCAGCCACCCCTCGGTGATGAACACGACCCGCGCCAAGACCGAGCTCGACTGGACGCCGCGCTACACCGCTCTCGAGGCCCTCCGCGAGGCGCTGGGCCGGTAGCCGCGCCCTCCTCACGACCAGGCCGCAGGCAGGCGGCTTGCCTAAGTCGAGTAAATCAGTAAAATTACTTGCTCATGGATCGGTGGCGAGAGGAGCGGGAGATGACGAAACGGACGACAGACCCGGCCGACGACACCCGCCGCGTCGTGGTCGTCGGCGGCGGAGCCGCGGGGGCGCTGGTGGCCGCCAACCTGCTGCGGACCTCCCGGACCGGCCGCGCGGTGGACGTTCGGGTGATCGAGCGGGAGGACGTGATCGGCCCCGGCCTGGCCTACCGCACGGGCGACCCGCGGCACCTGCTGAACAACTACGCCGCCCGGCTCAGCGTCTTCGAGCAGGAGCCGGACCATCTGCTGCACTGGTGTGCCGACCGCGGCATTCCCGCCGAGCCGCAGTCGTTCCTGCGCCGGCACCTGTACGGCGAGTACCTCACCGACGTGCTCGCGACCACCCCGGTGTCCGAGGGCAGCAGGCTGCACCGGTTGCGCGGCGAGGTCGTCGACGTGCAGCCGCGCCGTACCGGCTTCAGCGTGCACCTGGCCTGCGGCTGGGCCCAGGACGCCGACGTGGTCGTGCTCGCCCTGGGCAACCCGCCACCGCGGCGGGTCACCGAGTGCGAGGTGCTCGGCCGGCGCTACGTCGCCGACCCGTGGGCGCCCGGGATGCTGGACACCCTCAGCGGCACCGACCGGGTGCTGCTGGTCGGCACCGGGCTGACCATGGTCGACGTCGCCGCGCAGATCAACGCGACGCACCCGCGCACCCGCATGGTGGCGATGTCGCGGCACGGCCTGCTGCCGGCCAGGCACGTGCGGCGACCGCTGCGGCCCTTCGACGGGTTCCGGCCGGACATCTCGTCCCTCTCGGCGCTGCTGCGCGACGTCCGGCGACGCGTCGACGAGGTGGAGCAGGTCGGTGGCGACTGGCGCGACGTGGTCGACGCGATCAGGCCCTTCGCCGACGACCTGTGGCAGCAGCTGTCGCCGGGGGATCGGGAGCGCTTCGTGCGGCTGGTGTCGCGCCGCTGGGAGGTGCTGCGGCACCGGATGGCACCCGAGATGGCCGACGTCATCGACGACCTGCTTGCCGACGGCACGTTGCGGATCGCCCGGCCCGACCAGGTCGACCTCAGCGCGTTCAGCCGGGTGATCAACTGCAGTGGACCCGCCTCGGTCTGCACGCCTGGATGGAACGCCGTGGTCGACCGGCTCGCGGTGCGCGGACTGCTGCGCCCCAACGGGCTCGGCCTCGGTCTCGACATCAACCCCGACGGCGTGCTGCTCGACGCGTCCGGCGCACCGACGCCCGGTCTCTACGCCGTCGGCGCCGCCCGCCGCGGGGTGGTCTGGGAGGTGGCCGCGATCCCCGACCTCCGCAAGCAGGCCGCGTCCCTGGCCACACACCTGCTCGCCCCGGGGACGCCCGGGCGTGCGTTGCCCGCGTAGCACCGCAGACCTCCGGAGATGTTCACGTCGCCGCAACGGCCGCGCGACGGCCACGAAACCGGCACCCGGCAGTATCGGCCCGGGAGGCCACGGGAGGGACGACCGGCATGCAGCCACCACCCACGACCGTGCTGCGCACGGGAGATCCGTCCGACCAACCGGCCGTGCTGCGGATGCACGACCGGTGCTCTGCGCAGAGCCTCAGCCGCCGCTACCACGCCCCGCTTCCGCGGCTGAGCCCGCGCGTCGCCCAGCACCTGCTCGCGCCGCCGGGCGGGACGAGCATCGTCGCCGAGGCCGCCGGCGAGCTGGTCGGGATGTCCGTCCTGGCGCCGCTGACCGACCCTGCCGGCACCGCGGAGGTCGGCCTGCTCGTCGAGGACGCCTGGCAGCGGCGCGGCGTCGGGTCACGGATGCTGCTCGAGTGCACCCGGATCGCGGCCGGGGGCGGCTTCACGCAGCTGGTGGCGCACGCGCAGCCGGACAACCCCGCGCTCGTGCCCACGTTCGGCCGGGCCGGGTTGGTCGCCCGGATGCACCGTGAGGACGGGCTGCTGCTCGTCACCACGCGGCTGGGGAGCGGCAGGGTCACAGTGGCCGGGTAGACCGCCGCCTCACGGCCGGCGGCAACGGGCCGCGCGTCGCGATTGCGGCCGTTGCGGCCACGGCGCCATCATGGGCGGAGCGCTGCGCGGGGGCGCAAGCCGCACACACTGCCGTCGGCCCGGAGGACGCACCTGTGCAGCAGACCACCACCGCGGCCCTCGTGCTCGCCGCGGGCGGGGGTCGGCGTATGGGCGCGCCCAAGGCGCTGCTGCGCGACGACGCCGGCACCGCGTGGGTGGTGCGCACCGCCCAGGTCGTCGCCGAGGCGGGGTGTGCTCCGGTCGTGGTCGTGGTCGGCGCGGCCGCCGACGACGTGCGCGTGCTGCTCGACGAGGCGGACGTCCACGTGGTCCGGGCCGCCGACTGGAGCGAGGGCATGGGCGCGTCGCTGCGGGCCGGCCTGCGCCACCTGATCACCACGCCGGGCGTCCGTGCCGCGCTGGTGTGCGTGGTCGACACCCCCGACCTGGACGTCGCGGTGGTGCGCCGCGTGGCCGCGCTGGCCGAGCCCGAGGTACTCGCCCGGGCGACGTACGACGGGCAGCCCGGTCACCCGGTGCTGCTCGGCGCCCGGCACTTCACCGCGATCGCCGAGAGCGCCCGCGGTGACGAGGGTGCGCGCGGCTACCTGCAGCGGCACGGCGCGGTCGAGGTGGAGTGCGCCGACCTGGCCGCCGGTGCCGACGTCGACCGTCCGGAGGACCTGCCGCCCGGGCACCGCCTTGGTTGACGGCCCCGGCTCCGTCATGCTGAGGGCATGCACGACGCTGTCGCGGCGCCGATGGGCTCGCCCGCCGACCTGGCGGGCCGGCTGGCCCGCACCGGCTACCTGGCCGACGACGGCCTGGCGACGGTGGGGTTCCTGGCGCTGACCATGCACCGCCCGCTGCTGCTCGAGGGCGAGCCCGGCACCGGCAAGACCGCGCTGGCCGAGGCGCTGGCCGACGCGCTGGACCTGCCGCTCATCCGGCTGCAGTGCTACGAGGGGATCGACGCCAGCCAGGCGCTGTACGACTGGGACTTCCCGCGGCAGATCCTGCACCTGCGCACGGTCGAGGCGACCCGCCGGCCGGATGCCGACATCGACGTCGAGGAGGTGGAGAAGTCGCTGTTCGACGAGCGCTTCCTGCTGGCCCGGCCGGTGCTGGCCGCGCTGCGGCAGAGCCCCTCGCTGCTGCTCGTCGACGAGATCGACCGTGCCGACGACGAGTTCGAGGCCTTCCTACTCGAGGTGCTCTCGACCCACCAGGTCAGCATCCCCGAGTACGGCACGGTGCGCGCCAGCACGCCGCCGGTCGTGGTGCTCACCTCCAACCGCACCCGGGAGGTGCACGACGCGCTGAAGCGGCGCTGCCTCTACCACTGGATCGACCACCCCGGGCTGGCCCGCGAGATCGACATCCTGCACGCCCGCCTGCCGAACGTGCCCGGCCGGCTGGCAGAGCAGGTGGCCGGGGCGGTGCAGCGGATGCGCGCGGCCGGGGACCTGCTCAAGCCCCCGGGCGTGGCCGAGACCCTGGACTGGGCCCGGGCGCTGCACGCGCTCGGCCGCCCGGACCTCGACGTGGAGAGCGCCGCAGCGACGTTGGGCGCGGTGCTGAAGTTCCGCGAGGACGCTGAGCGGGTGCGCGACTCCCTCGACCGGCTGCTGGCCGGGTGAGCCTGCGATGACCATACGTCAGGCTGACGAGAGCACCGCCCCGGCCGCCGAGGCGCTGCTCGCCGGTTTCGCCCGCGCGCTGCGGCACGCGGGGGTCGGGGTCACCCTCGACCGCACGCAGGCCTTCCTCGAGGCGGCGACGGTGGCAGACGCCGGTGCGCCCGGCGGGGTCTACTGGGCGGGCCGGGCCACGCTCTGCGCCGGGCCGGACGACCGCGACGTCTACGACCGGGTGTTCACCAGCTGGTTCGGCGGCGAGCTTCCGACCGGGTCGCGCCGCCGGCCCCCGAGCCGACGGGTCGTGCAGGCGAGCCTGGGCCAGGAGGGAAGCGACGGCGACGCGGGCGAGGAGACCGTGGCCGCGTCCGCGAGTGACGTAGAGGTACTGCGGCATCGGGACGTGGCCGGCCTCGGCGCGGACGAGCGCGTCGAGCTCGCCCGGATGTTCGCCGCCCTGCGGGTGCATCCACCGCGGCGCCGCGCCGCCCGGCGGGTGGACGCCCCGCGCGGTGAGGTCGACGCCCGCCGTACCCTGCGCGACGAGCTGCGGTACGCCGGCGAGCCGGGCCGGGTCCGCTACCGCCGCCGCGGCCGGCGACCGCGCCGGGTCGTGCTGCTCGTCGACGTGTCGGGGTCGATGTCGCCCTACGCCGACAGCCTGCTGCGTCTGGCGCAGGTCTTCACCCGTGCCGCCCCCCGCGGCACCGAGGTGTTCACCGTGGGCACTCGGCTCACCCGTGTCACCCCGGCGATGCGCCAGCGTGACCCGGACGCGGCGCTGGCCCAGGCGGGTGCGACGGTGCCGGACTGGTCCGGAGGCACCCGGCTCGGGGAGGTGCTCAAGGCGTTCCTGGACCGGTGGGGCCAGCGCGGCATGGCCCGCGGCGCCGTCGTCGTCGTGTGCAGCGACGGCTGGGAACGCGGCGACTGCGCGCTGCTGGCCGAGCAGGCGCGGCGGCTGTCGCGGCTCGCGCACCGGCTCGTGTGGGTCAACCCACACCGCGGCAAGCCCGGCTACGCGCCGGTGCAGGCAGGCATCGTCGCCTGCCTGCCCTACCTCGACGACCTGCTG
>JALZDI010000090.1 GCA_030862655.1 Actinomycetota bacterium
AGGCCGACGTGGTGGTGGAGGCGGTCTTCGAGAGCCTCGACGTCAAGCGCGACGTTTTCGCCACGCTGGACCGGGTCTGCCGGGACGACGCGCTGCTGGCCACCAACACCTCAGCGATCCCGATCACCAAGATCGCGGCCGCGACCCAGCGGCCCGAGTCGGTCGTGGGCACGCACTTCTTCTCCCCGGTGCCGATGATGCGGCTGTGCGAGCTGGTGCGCGGGCTGAAGACCACCGACGAGGCGCTCCACCGGGCCCGCGAGTTCGCCGAGGGCATCGGCAAGACCTGCATCGTGGTCAACCGCGACGTCGCCGGCTTCGTCACCACCAGGCTGATCAGCGCCCTCTCGGTCGAGGCAGTCAAGCTTTACGAGGAGGGCGTGGCCAGCGCCGAGGACATCGACACCGCCTGCAAGCTCGGGTTCGGCCACGCGATGGGCCCCCTGGCCACGGCCGACCTGACCGGCGTCGACATCCTGCGGCACGCCACCATGAACATCTACGAGGAGTGCGCCGACCCGAAGTTCTTCGCGCCGGAGATGCTCTCGCGCATGGTCGACGCCGGCGAGCTCGGGCGCAAGAGCGGCGGGGGCTTCTTCGACTACGCGTGACCGCGCTGCTCACGATGTGAGCGCGACACGCCGCCGGAGCGGGCCAACCGCGACCCTGGAAGCCGGGGTTGCGTACGGTAACCCCGTCGTTGCGCCTTTCGGGGAGGTGGCATGCACGGTGCGGCAGGCCCAGGGACGGGCACGGGCACGGAGGCCCCGCCGCTCGCCCTCACCGGGCGGCTCGACGCCAGCAGCGTGGGCGACGCGCGCGCCACGCTGCACCGGCACATCGAGGCCTCGCTCGGCAACGTCGTGGTCGACCTGTCCGGGGTCGACGTCATCGACGCCACCGGGCTGGGCATGCTCGCCGCGGCGCACCGCCGGCTGGAGCGCTCCGGCCGGCGGCTGGTCCTGCGCGGCTGTGCCGACCACGTACGCCGGGTGCTGGCGGTGACCCGGCTGGCCCGGATCATGCACGTCGAACGGGTCCTCCGCCAGGCGTGAAAAGGCTCACGACCTGGTTACCGGCGAGTTGATCCGCCGTACGCTCATCCCATGCGCGACAAGCCCTGGGTGATGCGAACGTACGCCGGACACAGCTCGGCCACGGAGTCGAACGCGCTGTACCGGCGCAACCTGGCCAAGGGTCAGACCGGCCTCTCGGTGGCCTTCGACCTGCCCACGCAGACCGGCTACGACCCCGACTCCGAGCTCGCCCGGGGCGAGGTGGGCAAGGTGGGTGTGCCGATCCCGCACATCGGCGAGATGCGGCGGCTCTTCGACGAGATCCCGCTGGCGCAGATGAACACCTCGATGACCATCAACGCCACCGCGATGTGGCTGCTGGCGCTCTACCAGGTGGTCGCCGAGGAGCAGGGGGCCTCGCTGGAGGAGTTGGCCGGCACGACCCAGAACGACATCATCAAGGAGTACCTCTCCCGGGGCACCTACGTGTTCCCGCCCGAGCACTCGCTGCGGCTGACCAGCGACCTGATCACCTACACGGTCAACCACATCCCGAAGTGGAACCCGATCAACATCTGCAGCTACCACCTGCAGGAGGCCGGGGCCACGACCAAGCAGGAGCTCGCGTTCGCCCTGTGCACCGCGGTCGCCGTCCTGGACGCGGTCCGCGACTCGGGCCAGGTCGAGCCCGAGGACTTCGCCAAGGTGGTCGGGCGCATCTCCTTCTTCGTCAACTCCGGCGTGCGCTTCGTCGAGGAGATGTGCAAGATGCGCGCGTTCGTGCAGCTGTGGGACGAGATCACCCGCGAACGCTATGGCGTCACCGACGAGAAGATGCGGCGCTTCCGCTACGGCGTGCAGGTCAACTCCCTCGGGCTCACGGAGGCCCAGCCGGAGAACAACGTGCAGCGCATCGTGCTCGAGATGCTCGGGGTGACCCTGTCCAAGACCGCCCGCGCCCGCGCCGTGCAGCTGCCCGCCTGGAACGAGGCGCTCGGCCTGCCCCGACCGTGGGACCAGCAGTGGTCGCTGCGGCTGCAGCAGGTGCTGGCGTTCGAGTCCGACCTGCTCGAGTACGGCGACCTCTTCGACGGGTCGAAGGTCGTCGAGAACAAGGTGGCCGACCTCGTCGCGGGCGCCAAGGAGGAGATGGACCGGGTGCAGGCGATGGGTGGTGCCATCGCCGCGGTCGAGTCCGGCTACATGAAGCAGTCGCTGGTCTCCTCGCACGCCGCCCGCCGGGCCCGCATCGAGGCCGGCGAGGACATGGTGATCGGGGTCAACTGCTACCAGGAGACGGAGCCGTCGCCGCTGACCGCCGACCTCGACGCCGCCATCCAGGCGCCCGACGTGGAGGCGGAGAGGTCCGCGGTGGCGGGCCTGCAGCAGTGGCGGGCCGACCGCGACCAGCACGAGGTGGACGCGGCGCTGGAGCGGCTGCGCGCCGACGCCAAGTCCGACGTCAACCTGATGGATGCGACCCGTCAGGCGGCCCGCGCCGGGGTGACGACGGGGGAGTGGGCCGGCGCGCTGCGCGAGGTGTTCGGCGAGTTCCGCGCGCCGACCGGTGTCTCCGGCGCGGTCGGCGTGGCCGAGGCGGGGGCCGAGCTGGCCGCCGTACGCCAGGCCGTGCGGCGTACCGGTGAGGAGCTGGGGACCCGGCTGCGGCTGCTGGTGGGCAAGCCCGGGCTGGACGGGCACTCCAACGGCGCCGAGCAGGTCGCCGTACGCGCGCGCGACGCCGGCTTCGAGGTGGTCTACCAGGGCATCCGGCTGACACCGGGCCAGATCGTGGCCGCCGCGGTCGCCGAGGACGTGCACTGCGTGGGCCTGTCGATCCTGTCCGGCTCGCACATGGAGCTGCTGCCCGAGGTGTTGTCGGGGCTTCGCGCCGAGGGTCTGGGCGACGTCCCGGTGGTCGTGGGCGGCATCATCCCCGCCGCCGACGCCGCCCGGCTGCGGGAGCAGGGGGTGGCCGAGGTGTTCACCCCGAAGGACTTCGGGCTCACCGAGATCATGGGCAAGATCGTCGACCGGGTGCGTCGGGCGAACGACCTGGAGGAGCTCTCGCCGTGAGCGACCTGCAGTGCGCCGCGACGTTGCTGCTCGCCGGGGTCCGCGGCGACGACGACGCCGCGGCGCTCGGCACGTCGCTGCAGGACCGGCGGGTGGCGGTCGTCTACACCGACGACGCGCCGGGCACCGGCGACGCCGTCGGAGCCCTGTCCCGGGCGCTGGCCGCGCCGGTGCGCAGCGAGCCGGACCTGCGGGAGGGCCTGGTGTCCCCGGCCGAGGTGCTGGAGCAGCTCGCCGACCAGCACCGGGGCGAGACCGTGCTGGTCCTGGCCGCGGCCGAGACCCTGGAGCGGCTGCTCGGCTCGCGGGGCGGTGTGCCGAGCGTCGGCGCTGCCGCGGAGGTGCGCATCGACGCCGACGGCTGGGCGTTCGGGTCCTAGCGCCGCCGCTCAGCCGGGGGAGCGCGACTTCGACGTCGCCCGCGGGCACAGGGCCTCGCGCGGGGAGCCGGTGTGCAGCTCCTCGGGCAGCGTCACCACCCGGGTCTGCTCCAGCACCCCACCCACCTCGAAGCGGACCGTGACGCCGTCCAGGAAGCTGCCGGCCCGCGACGACACCCGCTCGCAGTCGCTCATGTCCAGCACGAGGCGCACGGCGACCTCGTCGCCGGCGGGCACGGTGAAGTCGGTGCTGGTCGTGCCCGCCCTGTGCAGCCGGTCGACACCGAGCAGCGTGGCCGCCGGGCCGGCCGGGCCGACGCCGACGACCCGGACGGGCAGCGCCCCGTCGTTCGCGAGCACGAACGTGTAGCCGAGCTCGCGCCGGTCGGCGTAGCGGAAGTGCCGGATCGTGCGGTCGCCGATCTCGAACGACGCGCTGGCCGTGGTGCCGTCCACCCGCGCCGGACCCTCGGCGCGGAGGTGCGGCGCCGACGTCGCCGCCGCCAGACCGCCGCCGGACAGCACCACGGTCGCCGCGGCACCGACGACCAGCGCACGGCGTCTCATCGCCGGATCTGCCCCGTCCCTGCACGCACGGCGACCCTCGACCGCGCCACGCGCCGGCGGACCACGACGAGCAGTCCGGCGAGCAGGGCGAGCCCGGACACCCCGGCGGTGGCGCCGGGTCCCAGCCCGTCGGCCGACGTCACCGGCGCGACCGTGGCCATCGACCGGGCGGGCAGCGGACCGGAGTCGGACCCCGGACGCTCTGGGCCCTCGAACCACTCGCAGGCCGGCGGGTCGCGCCAGAACTCGTCCTCGCGGTTGTACTGGCTGCAGGTGAGGAACCCGGCGTCCTTGACCGGGGCGCCCGGCACCCACTGCGAACCGCCCTCGGAGCAGGGGGCCGGGTCGACGAGGAAGTTGTGGGTGGGTTCGCCGTACGAGGAGGTGTTGTCCTCCCAGCAGTTGCCCACGCCTTGGTCGTCCCACCAGAAGTCCATGCCGTTGGGCCGCTTCCCGCCGCTCGGCGTGATGCCCATGTGGTTGTGCGTCGTGTGGTTGTGGTTGGAGGTGTCGTAGAGCTTGCCGGGGTCGTACTCTTCGCGCAGCGGCGCGGGCACCCAGAACTGCATGGTGCCGAAGCGCCAGTTGTCGTAGATCCAGTTGTGGTCGGTGGAGTTGTAGTTGCCGCCGGCGATCAGCACGCCGGTGCCTACCGGGGTGGGGATCACCGGGCAGACGGTGCCGGTGAGATAGCCGCGCTCTTCCATCGGCTGGGCGCAGACACCGCTCTGGACGAACTTCTCGTAGTAGTTGACGTTGTTGGAGTGGATGCGGTTGTGGCTCCACCGCGCGTGGTCCTGAGGCAGCCCGGGGTGGTTGGGGAACAGCGAGTCGGTCGCGATGCCGGTGGCGTTGAGGTAGAAGTCGTTGTGGTGGGCCCACACGGAGTTGCCCGCGGTCCCCGAGTAGCCGAGCGCGTTGTGGTGGCTGCGGCTGTCGCGGATCTCGATGGCGTAGCGCGTGACCTCGAGGTCGGTGTTGTCGGCGTTGATGTCCGAGGCCGAGCCGGGGTAGATGCCGGAGTCGCCGTTGTAGTAGGCGTTGACCCGCTGGATCAGGCCGTGGTCGCCGGCGAACGCGAGGATGCCGTACTCGTCGTTGGCCCGGGCGACCACCTTGTCGATGAGGAAACCGTCGGTCTCGAGCACGTAGACGGAGTTGAACTCGGCCCGCTGCACGGTGAAGTTGCGCAGCACGATGCCGCCCGCGCGGTCGGCCCGGACCGCGTTGAGCTTGCTGAAGCGGTTGTCGATGAGCACGTCGCCGGGACGCCGGCCGGTGCCGACGATCTGGGTGCCGCACCAGCGGCTGTCGCACTCGATGCTGTCGTCGGACAGGCTGCGGTCGCCGAAGATCGCGATCAGGTTGAGGTTGTGCGGGCAGCGCACCTGGTCGGAGTAGGAGATCGCGACCGGTGAGGTGTTCTCGTTGGTCCCGTCGTCGGCCTGCGCGCTCTCGGTCAGCGACCCGATGTACTGCGACGTCGCCAGTGGGTCGTCGGATGCCGACGCGAGGTTCGCGCAGTATCCGGAAGGCTCGCGGTTGGCGTACTCGTCCTCCGTGTAGACGCCGGGGAGCACGTAGACCGACGTACGCCGCCGGGAGATCGAGTCGACCGCGTCCTGGATGGAGCCGGACGAGCACTCCTGCAGCAGGGCGAGGTTGCGCTGCCTGAGGGGTGACTCGGGCATCGCCTGGATCCGCCGCTCGCTGTCGGGCCGGCACGCCACGCGGTGACGCGGGTTGTCCAGCCCGAGGTACGTCGGCCGGGCGCCGTCGCCGTCGGGGAACTCCGCGGGCCGCTCCTCGTGCGCCGAGGCGCTGGGGGCCGCCAGGACCAGGGCGAGCACGATGGCGACCAGGGCGGCGAGCAGCAGCAGGGTCGCGCCGCCGAGGTGGTGGCGGCGGCGCACGTGCGAAGAGAACATGATGCAACCTCCGTCGGAGGAACAACTACTGACGGGTCACTTGGTTACGGGGCAGACTGGCGCCCATGCGGGTGATCGTGGTGGGTGCTGGCGTCGTCGGGCTCAGCTGCGCCGTGCGCCTGGCCGAGGCCGGCCACCGGGTCGACGTCGTCGCGCGCGACCTGCCGCTGGAGACGACCTCGGCGGTCGCGGCGGCGCTGTGGTACCCCTACCGCGCCTACCCGTTCGAGCAGGTGACGCGCTGGGCGCAGGCGACGTACGACGAGCTCGTCCGGCTGGCGGACTCCTCGCCGAAGGCGGGAGTGCGGCTGGTCCCGGGCACGGAGGTGTTCCGCCGGCCGGCCGCCGACCCGTGGTGGCGCGAGGCCCTACCCCGCCTGGACCGGGTCACGGCCTCGTCCGGGCTGCCGGAGGGCTACCGCGACGGGTGGACCTTCGTCGCGCCGGTGGTCGAGATGCCGGTCTACCTGGTCTGGCTGCGCCAGCGGCTGGAGACCCTGGGCGGCACCGTCACCCGGATGGCGCTCACCGCGCTCCCCGACGGCTCGGCCGACGGCGGCCCCCTCGTGGTCAACGCCTGCGGGCTGGCCGGCCGGTCGCTGGCCGACGACTCGGCGCTGACGCCGGTGCGCGGGCAGGTGGTCTGGGTCGAGCAGTTCGGCCTGGACCGCTGGTGGCTGAGCGCGGAGGGCCCGACCTACGTGGTGCCCCGCAGCAACGACGTGGTGGTCGGCGGCACCGACGAGGAGGGTTCCTGGGACCGCAGCGCCGACCCGGCCACCGCCGAGCGGATCCTCGAGCGCGCCGCGCGGCTGGTGCCGCAGTTGGCCCAGGCGCGGGTGGTGGGACACCGCGTGGGCCTGCGTCCCGG
>JALZDI010000395.1 GCA_030862655.1 Actinomycetota bacterium
CAACGGGTCCGGGGCTGCCACCGCGCCCGAGGTGGCAGCGCTTGCCCGCGACGGTGACCGGACGGCCGGCGCCGTGTGGGCCGAGGCCGTCGAGGCGCTGGCGAAGGCCGTCGCCTGGCTCACCTGCGTGCTCGCCCCCGAGGTGGTCGTGGTCGGCGGTGGGCTCTCCGCGGCCGGCGACCAGCTGCTGGCTCCGCTGCGGCGCGAGACCGCCGCGCGACTGAGCTTCCAGCGCACCCCCGACATCGTCGCGACCGAGCTCGGCGACCAGGCGGGCTGCGTCGGTGCCGGGCTGCTGGCCCGGGACCTGATGGAGGGACCCGCATGACCTTGGTGATCACGAACGCCCGCGTCGTGCTGCCGGGGCAGGTGCTCGACGGCTGGGTGCAGGTCGACGGCGCGACGATCACCGAGCTCGGGGACGGTGCGCCGCCGCCGGGCGAGCGCGTCGACATCGCCGGCGCCTGGCTGGCCCCCGGGTTCGTGGACATGCACGTGCACGGCGGGGGAGGCGCCAGCTTCCAGAGCGGAGATCCGACCGAGGTGCAGCGGGTCGTGCGCACCCACCGGCAGCACGGTACGACGACCGTGGTCGCCGGCCTGGTGACGCGACCGGTCGCCGAGCTGGTGGAGAGCATCTCCCGCCTACGGGACCTCGTCGCCGAGGGGGTCGTCGCGGGCATCCACCTCGAGGGCCCGTTCCTCTCCTCCCGACGATGCGGCGCGCACGACCCGGCCTACCTCGTGGCGCCGGACCGCGCCGCGGTCGGACGGCTGGTCGACGCCTGTGGCGGGGTGCCGACGATGGTGACGATCGCTCCCGAGCTGGACGGCGGGCTCGTCGCCGTCAGCGCGCTGGCCGACGCGGGCGTCGTCGTCGCGGTCGGTCACACCGACGCGAGCTACGAGCAGGCCCGGGATGCCGTCGACGCCGGTGCGCGGGTGGCGACGCACCTGTACAACGCGATGCCGCCGGCACACCACCGCCACCCCGGCCCGGTGCCGGCGCTGCTGGAGGACGAGCGCGTCTGTGTCGAGCTGATCGAGGACCGCGAGCACCTGCACGACGCCGTGTTCCGCGCCGCCGTGCACGCGGCCGGGCCCGCGCGGGTCGCGCTGGTGAGCGACGGGATATCCGCCACAGGGCTCGGGGACGGCGACTACATGCTCGGCGGCCTGCAGGTCGAGGTTCGCCGGGGCGCCGCCCGGCTGGCCGGTCGTGACTCGCTCGCCGGCAGCACGGTCACCGTGGGGCAGGCGGTACGCAACGCGGTGGCGAACGGCGTCCCCCTCGCCGATGCGGTCACGTGTGCGAGCCTGACCCCTGCGCGCGCGCTGGGTCTGGAGGACCGGGTCGGGCGCATCGCCCCGGGCCTGGCCGCCGACCTGGTCGTGCTCGACGCAGACCTGGGCGTCACCGCGGTGATGGCCGGTGGCCGCTGGGTGACCGAGGCCGACCGATGACCCGCGAGGAGACCCATGCCCCTCACGCCGACCGCTGACATCGTCGCCGCCGCCCGCGCGCAGGGGCGGGGCGTGGGTGCGCTGAACGTGATCCTGGTCGAGCACGCCGAGGCGATCGTCGCCGGTGCGGACGCCGCGGGACTTCCGGTGCTGCTGCAGATCAGCGAGAACTGCGTGCGCTACCACCGGGCGCTCGAGCCCCTTGCCCGTGCCACCGGCGCCGTCGTGTCCTCCGCGGCGGTCCCGGCGAGCATGCACCTCGACCACGCGACGTCGCCCGACCTGGTGGAGGAGGCTCTCGACCTCGGCTTCACGTCGGTGATGTTCGACGCCTCGCAGATGGACTACGACGCCAACGTCGCCTCGACGGCGGAGGTCACCAAACGCTGCCACGACCGCGGGGCCTGGGTGGAGGCGGAGCTCGGCCAGGTCGGCGGGAAGGACGGCGCCCACGCGCCCGGTGTCCGCACCGACCCGGCCGAGGCCGCGGACTTCGTGGCGGCGACCGGCGTGGACGCGCTCGCGGTGGCGGTCGGCTCGTCGCACGCGATGACGACCCGCGACGCCCGGCTCGACTACGAGCTGATCGCGCGGCTGCGTGAGACCGTCCCGGTGCCGCTGGTGCTGCACGGGTCGTCGGGGGTGAGCAACGACGGACTGGCCCGAGCGGTGCGGGCGGGCATGACCAAGGTCAACGTGGCGACCCACCTCAACAAGGTCTTCACCGGGGCCCTGTGCGACTACCTGGAGGCGCACCCCGACGCGGTCGACCCACGCAAGTACGTCGGAGCGGCACGCGCCTCGATGGCGGCCGAGGTCAGCACCGTGCTGGCGGCCATCGCGGGCTGACCCGGCCTCACTCCCTCATCCGGAAGTCGAGGCTGCGGGGGACCCCGACCGTCGCCAGCACCTCGGTCCGGACCTTCTCGTCCACCGGACGACCGCGTTCGGCGGCCAGACGCGCGGCGTGCAGGTCGACCCAGAGCTCGTGCAGCAGACCCTCTCCCTCCCGGATGTCCGGCACCTCGATACCGGCCTCGAGCAGGGCGCCGCAGCGGTCGAGGTCGCCGGCGACCAGCGCGGCACGGGCCTCGGC